>JACFNM010000001.1:15333-32315 GCA_019454915.1 Chitinophagaceae bacterium | reverse complement strand
CTCCGCCACCAATTCCCTTCCGGCGGGCGTCAACCCTCCGGACAACCCCGTACCGGGAGCATACCTGCCGGGTCCGTAATGTGCCGGCCCGCAAGCCCTCAATCCATAACCATAAGCTCTTTCGAGATAAGAAAGATTAACGATGGAATCTGCACCTTCCAAACTCAATATATATCCTATCGGTTTGGTGCTATCCGCAGTCTTAGTATCAGACCATAGTTCCAAATGTTTTTCCAATTGTTGAAGATTGGTTATCTGCACCATCTCATTTTGATCTTCCATAGCGCGATACCAGGCCAGTTGAGCCTGTGTTATCCCCCAGGCGATTTCAGGCGAATTCCAGCCAGGAAGTGCGCTACCCGGCTGTACATAACGAGCGATCTGCGTAGCCACTACAAGCCCGATCTTCCCCTTACGCAACTCAGGAAACGCCACGGTACCTTTAGCCCTGTCCAGCTTATCGGTCATGCCTTTTTCTTCTTCGCGAATCTGATAAACGGATTTTTTTAAATCGCGGTTCCATTCTATCGCATTCATAGATAAGTCCAAATGCGCATCAATAATAAAGTCTGCAGGTACAGGCATGATTAGATATTTTGATTTTTAGGTTAATTTGGATAAGATACCTCAGCTCGCCTTAGGTAATCACCACTTGGTTACTAAGATAATCATGTTTTCGAAACAGCGGTCTTAAAGACAGATCAAAATATTTTCTTCGTAGCACGATGTCGAACTTCAATAATATTCATTGGGAAAAAAGGCGTCCAAAGCGCAGCGCTCCTGGCAAAACCGCGTTTGCCAACGGAAAGAAATCAGCGTAAAAAAGTATTCAGAATTACTCCCTTAAGAAAAAGCGGCAGGCAGATGCCTTTAACATATTACATTATTGAATACTACTCACAAATCAGTAATAAGGTAATAAGGTTGGTGGTGGAAGATGTCGCCATAGGCTATTAAGGTTATAAGGTTTACGAAACCCTCCTTCCAGTCCAATAGATGACTTTCAACAATGGAAGCTCAAACAGGATTCATTATATAAAACCCGATTCTTTTATAATTGAACCGGCCATGAAAAAATAAACGATCCTTAAACAGGAAAGCAGCTAACCTTATTATCTCAATAAAAAAC
Organism: Chitinophagaceae bacterium; assembly: GCA_019454915.1. Taxonomy (GTDB): domain Bacteria; phylum Bacteroidota; class Bacteroidia; order Chitinophagales; family Chitinophagaceae; genus Agriterribacter. The sequence continues at coordinate 31,186 of JACFNM010000001.1, read as the reverse complement.
TGACGGCCAGCCATTCCAACCTTATTACATTATTAAATCACGCGGGTATACCCTGACCTCCAATAAGATAATAACGTTAGTGATGAGAGGCTCAATTTGTGGCTATTAAGGTTTATAAGGTCGTATTAATTCCAAATAACAACAATCTCATTCTGTTGGGGTCCGAAACCTTTGTTACTCCTATCACAAGAAACAGATCAGTTACTATTCAATCTCTCATTAGTAACCAAAATCATTTATCCATTTCTTCTTTCTTGTAGTTTTTTCTTCACTACATCGGCAGGATATTTAAGCGCCAGCTTTCTGATTTCGAAACTGAATTCCTCAAAGGTCTCTTTCCATAAGCGTGCTTCTTCCTCCGTATATTCATGAAAACCATGCGCATTGGCAACTCCTTTACCCCCCGACTCCACAATGTCTTTAACCATCTCCGGCACCTCAGTCTGATTAGAAAGTGTCGGAAACAAATCTTTCATCACATTATAATAAGCCGGGATGCCCGTTAGATCCATCCAGCGGAATACGCCTACCAGCGTCATCCAGTATCCTGCATTATTACGACAGGCTCTGTCCACGTCTTCAACAGAAGCGTATCCGTTTTCCACCAGATGGAAAGCTTCCCTGTACATCGCATACATCAAACGATTGGTAATGAAGCCGCGAACATCCTTTCTGACCAGTGTGGGTTCTTTACTCCACACCGGTGCAATCTCATACAGCCACTCCGCATATTTGACATCACTTTTTTCTCCGCAGATGATTTCCAGGAAACGGGTCGTATAAGAAGGCTCCATCCAATGCAAACCGAAGAACCGGGAAGGAACTTTCACAAACTGTTGCAAAATACTGATAGGAATGGCCGAAGTATTACTCGTTATGATAGTGTCAGCGGCAACATGAGGTTCTATCCTACCAAAAACCTGTTTCTTAATTTCTAAATCCTCAAGCGTACTCTCTATTACCAGTTTGCAATCTTTCAGCGAAGCATAGTCTTCAGAAATCGTCAATCTCTTCATCAACTCTTCCGGGCTTCGTGTTGTTATCCCCTCCCTGAATGACCTTTCCAGATTATCCTGTACCCGCTTTCTGCCGGTTTCCACATCGGCCGGAACAGGCGCAATGGCTGTAACCGGATGTCCGGCTATCAACAAACAAGTGGTAATGCTGGATCCCATCAGGCCCAGTCCGACAACCGCTACCGAATATCCGGCAGGATCAAAATTTGTGGTACTCATTACACAATATAAATTTTAACCATTGAATTATTCCCTACAATCTGACTATCTGACCCGTCTTCACCGATTCGTCGCAGGCAAAAGCAATCCTCAAACTGTTTACGGCATCTTCCATGTGATCGGAAAGATCGGTATCGTTGAGAATGGCATTAAGAAAATATCGTTGTTCGCGATTACACAATTCCTGATGGTCGGGTTCATCCTCCAGGTTTATCCATTCATCCTCTTTCGCAAACTTTTCATTCGCATCCAAATCAGCATGATGCACTCTCAGAGATTCTGTTTTGGTGTGTGATTCTATGGAGTCCGACTTACCTTCTCCGCCCGCACTTTTGGCTACGATAGATACCGATCCTTTTGGCCCAACCACATCCTTTACGAAGAAGGCCGTTTCGCTCATCATAGGCCCCCAGCCTGCCTCATACCAGCCTACAGAGCCATCTTCAAAGCGAATCTGTAACTGTCCGTAATTATAGTTTCCGGCAGGAATCTCTTCAGTAAGTCTTGCTCCTATAGCGCTAACCTGAAGCGGTTTGGAACGGGTCATCTGACACATTACATCAATATAATGTACTCCACAATCTACTATCGGGCTCAAACTTTTCATCAGGTTACGATGAAGCGTCCACATGGCGCCATCGCTTTGCTGATTGAGGTTCATACGCATTACCAGCGGTTTCCCCATTTGATGACTTAATTCGATAAAACGCTCCCAGGAAGGATGATGACGTAAAATATAGCCTACTACCAGTTTCTTAGCATGCTTTTTCGCTGCATCTCTTACTCTTTCCGCACCTGCTACCGTATCAGCCAATGGCTTCTCAACAAAAACATGACATCCGCTTTCAATCGCTTTTATAGCGTAAGCTTCATGCGTATCCGGATAGGTAGAAATACAGACAGCATCGGGGCGGGTAGCTTCCAACGCCGTATAAAACTCGTCAAACAGAGGGTAACCTCCTCCTAATTTATTATTTAGTACTTCCTTGCTTTTTCCGCGGGAAACGATTCCGCATATTTCAAATCCTTCCAGATGATGATACGCCGTAGCATGAGATGCCCCCATATTACCGCAACCTACCACCAGCACTTTCAGTTTGTCTTTCTTTTCTGCCATAAGAAATGTTTCTTTTAAAATGATAAAAATTATTGAGGATAGTTTATTTTGTTGGGCTTCGACCATTTCACCTTAGCCACCCACACCGAACCGTCGGCACCACGCGGATCCGGCTCATCACCAATCATAAATTCAGCATCCGTCACCCAGGATTCATTCGGCGTGATAAACGATGCCCCAAAGTTACCTAACATCACCCCACGTTCGGGTATAAGAATCTGCTCTGACTCGCGAAGTACGCATAACCTCTCCGGATCTACCCGGGCTATGAATATTGGCGCACGATTACGCACGATATGTTCATTATTAGCCCCTCTTCGGGTATAAGATAAAAATAATCCTTCTTTGTGCACCAACCAGTGAGCCTGTGTATTATAACTGCCCAATTCGCTCCCGTCATCGAAAGTCCAGGGTTGAGGTTCAGACCAGTTCTTTGCATCAGCACTGGTACAAACATAAGCCTTCAAATCGTTTCGCAGCGTCAGAAAATAACGATTATTGAAAAAGGCGAGTGATGGCTCCACATAACCTCGTCCGCCCTGCCTGAATAATTCATCTCCATGACTGAGATAAGTTAAGTTTTCGCCGTCAAATGAACAATGAAGAACAGTACTACTGTAATCCGAATCGCCTTTAGCCCCATAATATACCGGTAGTAAAATAGTGCCGTCTTTTTTTACCAGCCATTGAACACATCCCGGATTCACCAAAAAAAACTTCGAGACGCCCGGAGGAATAGGTGGAAAAGTCTTCCATGAAGACCATCGTTCCGTTTCAGGATCAAAAACAGCGTAAGCGGCATTATGCGACAACGGCGTATCCGTCCACTGCTTTCCATCTTTTCCATATTTCACTTTGATACCAATCGCCAACAATTTCTTTGAAGGATCATGCCATCCCGGCGTCACATCCGCCACACTATAAGTAAACCCGTCCTCCCCGGTGCACATTTTTAGCTCAGGTATTTCGTGCGGACCGGACCAGATTTTCCCTAAATCCTTAGTATCCATGTAGTACAACCCCGAATAATAATCACTGACCTTCAAATGTTTTTGAAGCGTCATAATCACCCGGGGCTTTTGACCGGGTCGTTTTCCCGGAATGGCTGCTGCCCTTGGATGAAACCAACAAAAGGCATCATTGAGTTCACGAAAAGCTACTGTTGCATCAATCTCCATCTGCAAAGGCTTCCCTATATTCAATGGAGATCCTCTAAAGCCTGAAATACCGGCACAGGAGACCAATACAGATTTCAAAAAGAAACGGCGATGAACGATGTCCTCTTCCATATTACGCTTTGAATAATTCCTACATATAAATTCTCTGGCTCAAGATTGATAATCGAGTGAATCGTCCGTTTCCCCTGCTATAGCTGATAACAACACAGAGACTATCAGTGCCGTTGCCTGAGCGTTATTACTCTGATAACCCACCACTTAAATTCTTTGAACGTCTGTTAAAATCCGGATTAATGCTTCCCTATTTGTCCCAGTCCACTCGGCAACGATTCAAGATAGGCTATTAAATCGGATATTTCCTCTATGCTCAATGACTGCAATAAACCCGGCGGCATTAATGACACGGTTTCCGGTTCAATAGACACAATATCACTTCTCAGTATCCGCACACTGGATCCGGGTCCGGCAGACAAAATGATTGCATCCGGTAACTGCTCTTTTACAATACCAGTGAAAGAACCATTCTTTGTATTAACCTTCGAGGTTTCATATTCTCTGGCAAAACTGGCGCTTGGATACAAGATGGCTTCCAGTATATCATGCCGTGATCGTATCTCCCCGATATTGGACAAATCGGGTCCAAAGTCACCTCCCTGTCCCGTTACCGCATGACAGGTAAAACAGGTAGCTTTCCCAAAGAACAATTGTCTCCCGGCACCCACATCACCCCTCGTCAGTTGCGATTGTATTTTTTCCAGTTCTGCTAAGCGGGCTGCCTGCTTTTCTTTCAGAATATCTATCAGAGAACCGGCAGCCGACTGCACGGTGGGTGGATAGGTTTCAAATAGTTTCTGCATATCGGTAACTGATAAATTATCTAGCCGTTCTTTTCCGCCTTCCAATGCATTTATCAGCGCTTTTCCTGCTTCTTCGTCATTACCCCCTCTATATACGTTGACGAGATTCGGCAATAAAAACATGTCAGCGGTAGCTACTGCCTGATTCGCCAAAGTCACCAACTGAGATTCACTCAATTTGGACTGCGCCAACAAACGGGAAGCCTCCTGCCTGACCGGTGACTCATTTTTCGGGCCGAGGAAATTCAATAGTAAACCAAACTGTTCTTCGGTTAATTTCGAATCGGACATCAGGCGTGCACTCAAAGCCTTCATCCTGAAATCAACTGATGCCTTACCATCAGCAGCTATCTGATCGAGTTCCTTATTAAAAGAAGATATGCGTCTCGACTTAATTACATTCAGCACTTGAGACTGAACTTCCGGCTCGGCACTGTGAAGTAACCGGTTAAGCTGTCTGGTCCACGAATCAGGAATCTTTTTCACCTCCGCCTGATTAATTACATCCATCAGAAGCAATCTCTGTTTTTCGGATATCTGTTGGTCTGCCAGGCGTCCACCGATGAATTCCTGGATACCCGGACTTCCGCTAAATCTGATCATCAGATTTTTAATAGCAGACAATTGATCATCTGTTATTTCATTTTTTTCCAATCCTTTTTTCACATACTGCACTACCACATCTGCCCATTCGGGATGATGAAGTACAACCCAAATCGCTGTTTGTTGAAGGTTATTATCGCCGCTATTCAATAGCTGTACCAATTGTTCCTTCTTCAGCGGAGAGCCATCCATTTGATCCAGTGCTATGAGAGCAGCTTTCCTGATATTGGCATTGTCCTGCTGAAGAGATCCGACTAAAGGCTCCGGAGTTTTCAATGAAATAAGTGCATAGATAATCGCATGCTCAACAAAACGGTCATCAGGATTTGCCGCTGCTTTAACAAGTGCTTCAACGGCTGTCACGTCGCCAATCTGTCCTAATGCAGTAGCTGCCTGACGACGAACGGGAGCTTTATCGCTTTGTACCAGTTCCATTAATTGAGGAACAGCCTGCTTATCTCTGGCTAACCCTAATACCCTGGCAGATGCTGTCCGAACGATTGGGCTTTTATCATTCAATGCGCCACGAACGATATCCATTGCCTCCGGTTCATGAATACGGGATAGCAGAAAAACACCCGCCGTCCTGACCTTTTCATTTTCCGACGTCAACAAACCTTTATTTATTTCGTCTATCGCCGGCTTACCGAGCAGAACCAGTTGTTCCACAGCCTGATTCCGGACTGCCCAGCGGGGATCCTGTACATAACGCACCAAATCAGCAGGCGCCATCTTTGAAATATCCAGCTTTCTACCCCATGGATCATCCACGGGCTTTGCCCCTGTTTTTCTGATTCGGAAAATTCCGGCTCTTACATCTTTCTTGGCTACAACGGAGAGAGGGCATCCGGCAATAAACCAGCCGCCTGTGTTCACAACCAACATACTCCCATCACCGTCTTCCAGCACATCGGTAGGATGAATATCCGGATGAGTAGCGGTCATAAACGGTTCATCCTTTGTCTGAAACGTAGCCCCATCGGCAGTGATGATATGACGCATGATGCGGCCTGTATTAAACTGGGCACTAAACAAATTTCCGGTAAACGTATCACCCAACGCTCTGCTTTCATAACGCATCAGACCGGAATGGGCAATACGCGGCAGTTTGGTCATCGTTGGCATTAAATCACCGGTCAGCTTAAGTTTATCATCCTGAATCACCTGCTGCGGTTTGGGATATACGCCTCCATATTCCCAATGCATCAACGCATCACGGAAGCCATTCATGGGGTCGGTAAAATAGGTCATGGTGCCTATGGCTTCGCCTCCCGGCATAAAAATCAGTTCTATGGCATTATCATATCCACCGCCACAGAAAGCCTCCAATCCTGTTCCATCCGGCCGACAGCGCCATATCCGGGTTGCCTTGCCTTTTAATTCCGTACCCTCCTTCGTGACAATATCAAATCCTCTCCGGGCATCTGTCATATACAACCACCCGTCAGGACCGAGAAAAGGTCCACCAAATGCAGCGGCATTATGGTTCAAAATCCAACCGGATAATAATATTTCCCGCTGATCGGCTACTCCGTCTCCATTTGTATCCGTTAGTTTGATAAGATAGGGTGCAGAAGCCACATACAGACTTCCCTGATAAAAAACAGCTCCCTTCGGGTAGGTCAATGAATCGGCAAAAATGGTACTCTTTTCAAATTTGCCGTCACCATCTACATCCTCCAACATACGAATGTGATAGGGAGGTTTCTTGAGATGATCTTCAGTAGATATAGTTTCCCCATTTGACTCACATAAGAAAAGACGTCCCTGATTATCAAACGAAGCAAACATAGGATAGGAAATCAGGTTAGAATCCACCACCTCTTCAATAACATATCCCTCAGGTACCTGCATACCTTTCAGGTTGTTTTGCCCGCCCTGTTTCTGCTGACAACCAAATGCAAACAACACTATTACAAAAAGGATATAGAAATTCATTTCGTTGCACAACATCATACTCTTTAAAAAATGCAGGTTATTAAAATACTGCCGGCTCTTATTCATACTGTTTGTTTTTTAAGATTCATTTTTTGTTGGTAAAGATTAACGTGTAATCCCGCAGCGTGCCAGAAAATTTGCGGTTATTTTTTGTACTCTTTCATCCGCCCCGTGTGGTCCGCCGAAATGAGATTTAGGTAAGGAATGTCCCGGTGGATTGGATAAACCTAATGGCCAAAATATGGTGGCGCCATTGAATACCCAATTGCCCTTAGAACCTGGATACACAGTTGCTGTATAGTAGGACTCCGCGCCGCCGGAGTTAATCGTCTTACCCTCTGCTATTACTTCCAGTCCTGGAATATCAGCCGGATCGCCATGATGTTCCCATCCCACCAGTCCCGGAATCTTATCTCCTTTTCTCAATCCGGTACCTTCAAAAATCCAGTGATCTGGTTTGCTCACAATCCAGTCTGCAGAGCCATTAAACGGATACATGGTTCGTGCTCCGATCAGTGTGTTTTCATTGGGCCATTCTTTCCTTTCAAAAGGTCCCATAATACCCAATGATTGCTCCACTTCCGTTTCTCCGCCAAAACGGCCTATCCGAAACATCGTCCTGCTTGCCCGGTTGCGAACGTCCGGTACGGCAGGGACACGTTTGCCCGAACGTATATCCAGTCCTGATGCAGGATCAATGATAGAAGGGTCAACGGACACGCCCGGCTGTAAATCAATCACCCACATTATGGCATTGCCCGAAAGGAATGCAGCGCTCAATCCATTGTCCACCGCATTTTTAACATTTTCAAACATAGAGAATGTCCAATACTCATCGTGTCCGACGGATAAGAAACATTTTACCCGGCTCAATCCGTTTCTGTCTTCATGCGTATCTATATTGCTCCAATAAGTGACATCATATCCCTGTTGTTCTAACCAAAAACACAAGGGATATTCCCACAACAAAAACTCACCTGAGCCCTGCGACAATGGCTGATCAATCACCTGCGGATATTTTCCAAAAGGCCGGTCATAACTTACCCGTGTACGGCTGCTAAGCGGTTGTACAGGAGAATCGCTATCGTATAATGAATACTGATCAGGCCATTTGTTATACGCTTGCCAGGTGGTATCGCTGGTCTGAAAAAGGATATCCGCCTTTCTGTCGTCCCGTACAACAAATATGATGTAGCTCTGATAACGGTGGGCTGAGCAGGAGAGTTTACCAACATATACACCACTGACCCAATCGTCCGGTATGCGGAAACTGGTTGTGCGCTCCCAGTTGCAGACACGTAAGCGATGTTCAGCAATCGGTGGCGTTGGCTGCGTACGCACTTTGAAAGGTCCTATGCCGGACATAAACCGCCCTCCCTTACCGCCATAGTATCCTATCCTGTAAAAATCAATCATTACATCCGTTGAGAAATTTTTCTCCCCTGATACACCCTCAGCGCTTATAAAAATATCCAGTGACTCACCATTGCGAACACTCATTTTTGAACAAAAACCCTCTATAACTCTGGAGCGGTAATTTTCTGATTTTACATACGTGAGCTGCCAATCCGTAGTGCCCGGATTTATATTTTCCTTTACGATGATATTGTCCTTCTTTTTCTCTCTATCTACAGGATTTTCTGTTGATGCCACCCCTCTCAATGGATTAAGTGCTCCTGCCATACCAAGCAATACAGAATCCTTTAATAATTTACGCCTTGACTCAGCATTCCCTTTTTTCATATACAACTAAAAACTTAATGGTAACCTGTTTGATAAAGTCCATCTTAATTCTGCTATTGCAGCGCCTTTCTTATCGCTTCCATTAATACGTCTTCCACATCGGGAGATACAAAGGATTGTGTAATCTCATATCCACCCTGTGAGTAAGCTATGCGCGTTCCGATATACCGGGGTCCATACTCCTCATAAGCGGCAGTACACACGTGATCACCCGGCCGCATTGCCTTGGCAGCCAGTTGATATTCTACGAACGCTTCTCCCGGCAGATTCAATAACCACGTATTGCCGATTCGTAATGAGGATACCAATGGTTTTTTACCGCCCACTATCCTTTCCACCCAGGCAAGGCGGATGGCGATGTCGTATTTTTGATTGGGTGTTAAACGTTCATCTTTCATACCTGCATGAAGCTCATCAGCAATCAAATCCTTGGCCAGTGGAAGATCAACCGGCGTTGTCCTCCAATTGAGATCTTTCGCTGAGACAGGTACTTTTTCCGTTGCCGCCCATGCTTTCTTCATCGCAGCTTCTATCCGTCCGGCTAATACAGGGCGCATTTCCGGAGAACCGTCATTGTATTTTCCTGCCGCAATGTTTCCTCCTGCGCCATTGAAATGCACACAAGGGACGCCAATTGATTTCTCAAATGCATTCCGTCCGATACCTACAAAATCACAACTGACATCTCCCGTACCATAATAGCTTTGCGGATGAGTGGCATAATAGGTCATCACCGCTACCGGTTTATCTTTATTCCAGAAACTGACACATTTCAGCCATGGGTCTATCGTTCCCTCCGGGGCGGCCTGTGCTGCAGAGTCTTTGGCGCTGCTGAACCGGACAATGGCTACTTTACCATCCTTGCCCAGAACCATCCGGTTAGATGCCACTTTTTCTACTTTAGCTTCTCCAAATCCCAAATGAGTAACCGGCTGCGCATTGGCTTTTGCTTCGGCAACAGCCGATGCCGCACGATGCAGAACATTCAGATAAAAGGCATTATCGAATCGCGTTCCACCCAGTCCATACTTTTCCAGAATCCGTTCAACGGTAAAATCGCATCTTGGTGCATCGTGCTGATGAAGAGAATGAACCGACACCCGGTCGGGAGTAGTATTGGCTGCCTTAGCCAACTGCTCTTTCCAGACGTCCAATCCTTCGTTTGCTATACCGATCCAATCTACAGCACACAAAACGACAGGCTTCTGGTCTGATAAGATGACCACACCTCTTACACTCAATGAATCAGTAACCGAACGGGTTGTCGCATAAGCGACAGGCGTGCCGAGAGGAGGAGAGGCGTCTGCGGTGAATGTAGCCACTTTCAAAACCTGAGCATTGATCTCTGACCCCAAAAAGAGAACAATTGGAAAGAAGAAACGGAGAAAATTTACAGACACCTTTTTACAAGTCATTGACAACATTGATTCAGGGTTTTGGCGAAACATCTAAAATTACAAAAAATGATGTATGTGCTATCGAAACCGTACATAAGATAATATTCTCCATTTTCTTTTGGTAAATATTAGTATAGCTAAAATATCCTTTCTGGGCCCTAATCGACAGTGTGCTGAATTCATAGGTGTCAGCCGGGCGTCACCGATGAAAGAAGTCTTTTTCTGCTGTGCATTCATAACTCCCAGGTATTGTTCTCGTGATTAATTTTATTTACAGATACTTTTCCTAATCCCAAGGTATTATCCTCCTTTTATTTCCGTTGTTTAATGCTTTTTATTAAGCCGACATCAATATTCATGTTCTCCATGATAAACTTTCAAACCATAGAGGTTCAATAGTTCCTGATTAACTTACCATCCGGGATTCTGATTGAGTGACTTATTTAAATCCATCTCTTTCTGGGGGATGGGCCACAAATAATCCCGTTCTTCGAATCTTCGGATATTTCCCGGTTGATCGACAGTTTCCAATTGTCCGTTATTGTTCACATAGGTAAGCCCCTGTATCAACACGTTAAAAACCTCTGGTGCTATATTCCACCGGCGTATATCAAAAAATCGCTGTCCTTCAAATGCAAGCTCCACCATCCGTTCATGCCGGACAATTTCTCTCAATTCTTCCTGAGACTTGTCGCGAGTAATGAGTGGCATATTAACATCTGAGCGACCTCTGATTAAATCAATTGCATCATATACTGATCCATCAATTTGATTCAACTCAACTTTGGCCTCTGCATAAGTTAGCAAAACCTCAGCATATCTCAAAAGGATTATGTTAATACCACAATTAGACAAGTCATTCATATCCTCTTTGTTAATATACTTTTTAACGTAGAATCCGGTTACTGAAACCTGATAATTCGATCCTACTGCATCAGCCAATCCACTATTAGGACGTGAATCGAATAATCTTCCATCGGGCAAATGATCACCGGGAACATAAACTGAATAATAGAGTCTCGGATCTCTGTTTTTATATGGATCATAAGGATCAAATCCGCTTCCACTCTCCCCGATCATTTTGCCATTTGTCATTTCATATCCATCTACAATTTTTTTCAACGGCACCATTACCACGCCATTAGACAAAATGGAAAATGGGGCAAAAAGTGCCATAACATTATTCGAATAAACATCCTTTATAAATTCTTTATCTAAAATAACTTCATCGTTATTTTCACCACCATACGAAAACAAACTAGCATAAGAATCAACCAGGCTATAAACATTTAAATCCATTACTGATTTAGCCAGTGAGGCTGCCTCATTATAACGTTTTGCGAAAAGCATGGCCCTGGCGTTTAAAGCTAAAGCTGCACCTTTTGTAATTCTCCCTTTTTCTGTACTTACAGTAGGCAATTCGTTCGCGGCCTGATTTAGTTCACTGTAAATAAATTACCAAATTGCATCCGCCTATGACTGAGTCAAATTACGAGACTCTTCTATGGTAAGAGTTTTCGTAATCAGGGGAACGTTGCCATAAATAAAAGCTAATTTGATATAAAAAAAAGCCCGTAACGCCCGTGCTTCGCCCGTCAGATGTGTAATTAATTCAGTATTTACGGATTCAACTCTATTTATATTTTCCAAAAAATAATTAGCCGCCCGGATACCTTTATAATCATTGACCCATTCGACCTCGATCACAGGATTTAGAGCATTATAAGACCCCAATTCGATTGCCTTATAATCTCCGTATTGTGTATTTGTGTGTGCTATATCCGTAAAAACGTCACGGTGTAACTGCTCAGTGCCATCCAAAAACGTATAAAGCGCATTGGATGCTATAATAGCATCCTTTTCCGTCGTCCAAAAGATATTGGAAGTAATTCGATCATTTGGAATAGTATTTAATAATTCCTTATTGCAACTAATTGTCAATATTGCAAAAACCAGGTATAAATATTTATATGAATTAAGTTTCATAATTGCTCAATTTTTAGAAAGTCAGGTTAAGTCCCACAGTATTTAGAGAAAGTTGAGGATACTCTCTCATACTCACATTAAACTCAGGATCCATACCCCATTTATTAACCGGGGAAATCGTGAAAACATTTGATTTCGCTATATACAAACGTAGCCTTTGTATTCTCAGTTTTTGAACAAACGATTCCGGTAAACTGTATCCCAATTGAATATTCTTTAACTTCAAATAAGCCGAATTGACCAACCAGAAGTCCGAATTAACCCAATTCTTATCTGCGAATGCCTCAGGTCTCGGGAATTTGGCATTAGGATTATCAGGAGTCCAATAGTCTTTCTCAAAATCCATTACAAAACTTTGCCATTCAATATTGCCGGCTGCCTCTCCAATCATTGCCTGAACCTTACCCACTCCCTGGAAAAAAACATTCATATCAAAATTCTTATAATCAAAATTCATATTCAATCCAAAAGAGAAATGAGGTATGTCGGACCCAATGTAAACCATATCTGAAGCATTCAGCACTCCGTCTTTATTCATGTCAAGATATTTTAAATCGCCTGGTACCGTTCCGGGAAAAAGCGTTGGATAATTATCCACCTCATCCTGTGTCTTAAAAAAACCATCTGACTTGTAACCAATATAGGAGTTAATTGGAAGTCCCTCCTGTTGGATTGTACTCACCCAATAATCATTATATATATAGGGTCCTGTTCCTGCCAGGCTTGTGATTTTATTGCTTACATCAGATAAATTAAACCCTATCCCATAATGGAAATCCCTAAAAGCCGATTTATAATAGGCATGTAATTCCCAGCCTTTATTTTCAACACTTCCAGCATTTTGAGGGGGCGCATTTAATCCCAAAGCCAGGGGAACCGGCAGGTACAAAAGGATTCCATCAGTTCTCTTATTATAATAATCAAACGAGAACCCAAACTTATTTCCCAGAAACGATGCGTCCAGTCCGATATCCGATTGAGTCGTTGTTTCCCATGTAAGATCGGAATTTGCCACGCTTGATTGATACAAACCCTGAACAGGTGTTCCTCCGAAGTTGTAATTTAGCGCAGATAATGTTTCGAGATAGGAATAAAGTCCGACGCTCTGATTTCCGGTTTTACCCCACGACCCGCGAATCTTAAATTCATTAATGGTACTTCGCAAAGGCAACCAAAAATTCTCTTTAGAAAGTCTCCATGCTCCGGAGATAGAGGGGAAGAAACTATACCTGTTCTTATCCACAAACCTTGATGAACCGTCATATCTACCATTCAATTCAATAAAATACTTCTCTTCAAAATTATAATTGAATCTTCCAAAATATGAACGTAAGCCCCAGGCAGATTCATATCCGGTATTATCTCTGGAAGAAAGTGAGCCTTGTGAAAGAGACTGAATTTGGTTATTGTAAAAATCTTTTCTCGACGCGGAAAGATAATTGTATTTATAACCTATTTGAGAGTAGCCAAGTAAGGCTTTAAAAAAATGTTTATTTACGTTCTTTTCGTAGGTAAGAAGATTATTTAATGTTGACTGTTCTGAATAATCTCTGGATTCAGTAAGGGAGTTAACGGTAACCTGCTGTAGTATTATGGATGGATTCCAATAATCCCTGATCTCATACGCGTTAGAATAAACCTTGCTATTTAAACCACCAACTGTCACCCCATATTGTGTTTCAAAATTTAGCCCGTCTATTATCTCAATATCAGCTTTCAGATTTGCCATTCCAAAGCTATTTTTAAAGTGAGAGACGCCTCTCAATTCAGCCTGCACCAACGGGCTTATTCCATCAGAGCTCAATCCGTACGTTCCATCCGGATATCTTGGAACTGCAAAGTTTGAACTCGCCCACATATATTTAATAGATGTCTCCGCCTGGGTCGGCTGCATGTAATTTTTTATACGATAATTAAAATCGCCCGATACTGTTATCCTCTCCGACACTTTAAAATCTGTATTTAACCGAACGCTTGGTTGCTGAGAATGTGAATTAGGGATTACTCCTCCCTGATCAAAAAGATTTAATGACAGAAGACTCCTGACTCTATCAGTCCCTCCCGACAATGTCAAAGTGTGGTCTTGTTGAGGAGCAGGACTGAACATTACGTTAATCCAATCATTCACTAAAGGATAACGTATCCGGTCAGTTGAATTCACCCATTTCTTAATCGTATCTTCCGGGAATGGCGCTGTAGCCCCTGCATTTTCATATGCAACGTTCTGCATACGCATATAATCCTCCATCCCCATTTGCTTTGGATTATAGATCACATTTTGAATCGCATAATAGCTATTAAGGTTCACCAAAAGGCTGCCTTTCTTTGCGCGTTTGGTAGTAACCAGGATTACTCCGTTTGCAGCCCTTGATCCATAAATAGCGGTTGATGCTGCATCTTTTAAAATCGCGATATTTTCAATATCATTAGGATTTATGTCTTTAAGAGATTGTTCTATTCCATCAACCATTACTAACGGATCGTTTCCACTGAGTGTAGTTATCCCTCTCACTCTTATCATTACATCCGATTCTCCCGGGTATCCTCCTCTGTCTATTACGGTTACTCCTGAGGCAAGCCCTTGTAAAGTTTGCTGTGCATTAGCCACAGACCGTTTGTTAAGATCTTCTCCTTTTATATCTGACACCGCGCTGGTCAGGCTTGTTCTCTTCTGCGTACCATATCCAACAATTGTTATTTCATCACTGATTGATAATAATGGTTCCAAACCAATAACTATACTACTCCTCCCACTTATTTTTATCTCCTTTATTTCATACCCCACGTACGAAATAATCAGTGTAGCATTAGGCTCTGCATCAATTGAGAAATTGCCATTTGCATCTGTTTTTACACCGTCATTAGTACCTTTAATCAGGACAGTCGCACCTTCGAGGGGTTGACCATTTTCATCTGTTACCCTGCCTGAAATCTGAATGGTTAGAGGGGAAGTTTCCTGGACAACTTCTTTATCCGGGGTATTCATCGCCTTTTCTTTTATCACTATCATGGTATTCAGGATCGTGTAAGAAAGGGGCTGATTCTTCAGGCAGGCATCTAATGCTTCTTCAAGCGATGCGTTATTGATTGATATCGTTACCCTTTTGGCTTTTTTAAGCAGGCTTTCCGTATAGACAAAAGTGTAACCGGTCTGGCGATTAATATCCTTGAAGATTTTTTCCAGTTCTACATTCCTCCCGGATAAATTCACCTGCTGGGAGAAGCCGTTACCATGAGTAGTTAAGCAGGCAATCATCAACAAAAAAGTGAAAAGTTTCATGAGCAGAAGTTTTCTTAGGAAAACTCTATGGTCCGTATTCCAATGTTGGAACCAAGCGATAATTTGCATATTTTTGACAAGTTTGGTTAAACAATAAACTGGCACAAGGTTTAATATGTACTAACTGAACACGACCGGATGTGCCCCCGCACTCCGGTTTTCCGTTATAGTACACCATACAGGCTTCAGGCAGGTTTGAGCATTATCATATCGTTCATATTTAGTTTACAATAATTTTATCGTTCTCTATGGTAAAATGAACCACACCGGTAAGCTCCAAAGCTTTCAAAGCATCAGACAACATAGTGTTCATAGGAATATCGGCATAGAATTTATCATTAATCTTTCGTTTAAAAACTACCTCAACGTTATACCACCTGCTCAATTTGCGTAGTACAAATTCCGGCTCGTTTCCCTCAAAATGGAAAAAACCATTTTTCCACGAAATTACTTCGTTCAGTTTCACAGATTCAGTCACTTTGATCCCTTCTCCCAGGGAAAAAGTTGATTGCTGACCAG
>JACFNM010000001.1:14100-15323 GCA_019454915.1 Chitinophagaceae bacterium | reverse complement strand
CGCACCGAATCCATCCCGTTTCTGTACGCAACCGAGCCTTCCACCAAAGTGGTTTGCACCTGTCTTTCGTCGGGATAGGACATAATATTGAACTGCGTTCCATAAACCGTTACTTCACCTGCGCTCCCACCCGGCTTATTAACTTTCACCACAAATGGTATTTTCTTACCACTGCCTTTTTCTGTTCGGGCGACCACTTCAAAATATACCTCACCCGTTATCTCTACTTTTCTCTCATTCCCCTGAAAAAATACCGGGAATCGTATCGAAGAAGCGGAATTCAGCCAGACCTTAGTCCCGTCGGATAACTCTGCATAATATTGACCACCACGCGGAGTGCTGATCGTGTTATAGGCATTTCCTATTTGTTTATCTTCTCCTACTTTATAATTCAGCTTGTCACCCGACTTAATCACCATCGCTCCTCCCTGACTCGCAATTTGTCCGTTGTTTGTCTTTTCCAAATCTAAAATTGACCCGTCGGCTAGTTGAAGGATCGCCTTGTTACCGCCAGGTTTCACGTCCCCAGCTGGGATTTCGCTCTCTCCAATTACACTTTGAACAACATGTTCGTATTCAGATGGACGAAATAAAATATATGTAACAGATAAAACAGCCACCAACAATGAGGCCGCCACCAGAGTTCGTTTCCATAACTTCTTCCTTATTGTCACGCTCTTACCAGCATTAATACCTGCTTTTTCGTGAATGGACTCTAACAACTCATCTGCATTGGTTACAATACGCCGACTGCTATCTCTCAAAAAATCCGTCCTTTCAAAGTACTGATATAAAATGGACTCGAGTTCACTACTATATTCGCTTTGAAGTACTTCTATCATCCACTTCTGCTCCTCAACCGATAAGCTGTCTTTTTGAAGCAACTGTATAAACCTGTCCTTTATATCATCCATTCTGATATTCGCCGGTTTTGTTATTTAATAAAATGTCTTAACAATTATGAGGTGCTAAGGATACTTTTTTCTAAACACCCTAATTAATACGGAAAACTCAAAAAAAGTGGGGGTATGTAGTAAGGAAAAATATAAAAGTAGTCACTAAGGCCTGCGGTGCTCTTAATTGTATATAGTTTCTAATAGACGCAATAGCCCCAGAAAGATATTCTTTAACGGTATGTTTGGATATATTTAATTCAAGTGCAGTCTCTTCATAGGTCTTACCGTCAAGTTTGCACAATTCAAAAACCTTTCTTTTTTGAGGAG
>JACFNM010000001.1:0-14090 GCA_019454915.1 Chitinophagaceae bacterium | reverse complement strand
AGACAGTTGATTTATCGCCTCTTCAATCAAACTGAACCGATCCGGACTCCTGTCTTCTTCAAAACAATCTATTATTTCATCTATCAAACTCTCCCGATGTTCAATAAATGGAACTATCACTTTTTGTCTTACATAATCTATGCTTTTATGATAGCTGGTCATGAAAAGCCAGCCTCCAATACTCTTGTCAGGACAAAGTGAATCCCTTTTCGTCCACAACGCAACAAAAACATCCTGCAAAATATCCCTGGCAGCTTCTGTATCCTTAACCAGCTTAATAATATTCAGATATACAACTTCATGATATCGCCAATACAACGTATCATAAGCTGACACATCACTATTCCTGATACCTCTCACAAGTTCCCGTTCATCGGTATAGTTTGCATGCATAAAATGAGAAGAAAAAAATCAAAGCATAGCTTGAACAATGATAAAGTTAAGAAATAAGTCTTTCAATTTCTAATCCATATTTACACGAATAAATTCAAGTATATTACCCAAAAAACCTTTTTATCTCTACTCCTTATCCCACCATATCCTTGTGCTTAATTTATCCGGACCCTGGTTTGCTATTGCCGCATCCAGATGTTCGGAATTGGAAGATATTTCGGACAGAGGATAGGTCATACGCCTGATGAAGGTTCCCTGAGGAACATCCGGATTATTGGGCTGTCCATAAGGATTGGGGGTAAGAGCAGGATAACCACTTCTTCTGAAATTGGCAAAAGCCTCAGGCCCGTTTAAGAAAGAGGAAATCCAGTACTGGGTATTGATCTGTTCAAGTTCTTTTCCTGCTTCCAGAGGATTTGCAGCAATATAAGCAGCCTGATCGCCTGCAGACACAGCAGATGCTGCATCATACTGTGCCATCTGACCCATGTGCGCAGCAATACCATCTTCATAATACTGCTCTACCGAACTTGTTGTTATCCATCCTCTGAATCTGGCTTCAGCCAATAATAAATTCGTCTGTGAAGCAGTCACATAAAATGTGGGAGAAGTTGATTTAACTATTCTTCGCCTGTCTGCCTGACTGTAATCATAAAAACTTGCCAGTCCGTCAGACTGCGCCTGGGCAACTATCGAAACACTGTTAAAGCCCATCGGCATCCCAATCTGATCCGCTGCCGCTGAAGAGCTATTCCCTACCGTCTGCTCCGGACCGGACTTTGCTCCCTTATACCGGATGGCAATAGCAGACAAGCGGGGATCGTTCGTATTTTTCAACTGATCAACAAAAGGTTTAGTCAGGTAGAAATTAGCCGCTTCAGTGGAATTGAGCATACCCCCAATTGGCATCGTATAGGTTACATCATGCCTTACATAGGCATTATCTTCATTTTGCAATATCAATTCCTTGCCTGCTGCTTCCTGCACAATCGTCTGCGCTCTTGACGGATCAACTTTACTCAACCGCATACCGGCCCGTAGCAATACTGAATTAGCAAACTTTTTCCACTTGCTGATATTCCCGGCATACAACAAATCTGCGCTCTCAATCGCTTTTGAGTTATCTAAAGCAGCACCGGCTTCCCTGAGTTCTTTAATGATGTCAGCATAGATATCAGACTGCTTATCATAAGAAGGGAAAAAGATCTGTTCCTTATATCCCGCTCCTCCCTGAGTATAGGGAATATCTCCATATTCATCCGTTAAGATCAAATAGGCAAAGGCTCTGAATATCCTCGCCATATTATACAAATTACTTCTATCCGGGTTATCTCGTGTAGTAGAAATAATATCATACGTTTGCTTCACTGCACCCTGAAAATAGCTGTGCCAGAGAGACCCGGTATTATCCCTGATATCCTGATTAAAATTGGCGCCAGCAAGCACACCGCCAAAAGGCGCTACTATTTGTTGTACCACTCCCATATCCATCATTACAGAAGCACCGTTAAAAGCAGAATTCAGAATAGCTGTGTTAAGCAGGAACGTCGGGTTTACGCTGGTAGGGCTGGTTTTATTGACATTCAATTCTTCCAGTTCTTTAGTACAGGAAGAGACAAGGATGATAGCAAGAACAGGTATCAATATCTTTTTCATAAAAAGCAGTTTAGAAATTAATATTCAGATTCAGACCAACACCTCTCGTTGTAGGAACTCCCGGCGACTCCATGCCCACCTGATTATCCGAAGCAAGTCCAAAGGATTCGGGATCTATATTATCAATCCATTTCTTAATCATGAGTACATTGCTGGCAACTAAATCCAGCTTCACGCCTTTAAATGGCCAACTGCCTGGAATAAATTTGGTGAAATCATACCCCAGCGCCAGTTGCCGCAATTTCCAGTAACCGCCGTCATAAATTACGGCTTCCACCAAAGCCTGTGAGCGCAAATGTTCCCAGTATGTCTGTACAGGTGCTACAGCCGTATTAACACTACCATCCACACTGACACCCTCGCCTACAAAGCCGCCTTCCCTGCCCTCAAGCGTCATTTTGTGTAATCCATGTCTGACAGCATTGAAATTGGTTCCGGATAATACCTTGTTGCCAAGTTTGAAATCAATCAGTGCAGAAAAATGGATTCCTTTATACACAAAACTATTCGTAAACCCGCCTATCCATTTTGGCAGCGCACTCCCAAACAACACCAAACCAGGTGTCCTTTGCGGTAATCCGTTCTCCAGGAAAATCCGTTGACCTTTTTCATTTCGATTATAGCCAAAGCCTGCAATTTGACCCATTTCTTCTCCGACCACGTGTCGTACTTCGCCGTTGAAGGCATGAGTTGCAATGGTGATTTTTTCTCCGGGAGTGCTCGTTAATATACTCAGTACCTTTGTTTTATTATAGGATACATTAGCTGTAAAATCCCACCTGAAAGCAGCATTATCTATAATACCTACATTGACTAAAGCCTCAAATCCCAAATTCCGGCTCTTACCACTATTAATGCTTGTAGAGGTAAATCCGGATGCATCGGAAACCTGAGAAGCAACAATCTGATCTGAGGTTATCTTCCGATAAGCAGCAAAGTCGAGGTTCAACCTGCTGTCAAACATTCTCAATTCCAATCCGATTTCTGTTTCTGCCACCCGGCTTGGCCTCAGGTTTGCATTGGGAATACCTGACCCACTGGAAGCCAAAGGTACCGGGACGCCTGAAGGGTTATTAATCATATTTGCACTCACTCCGTAAAACAACTGATTTGAATAGGGCCCCACGGCTCCATCGCTTCCCACTTCTGCATATCCAATCCTGATCTTACCGAAATTCAGCCATGCAGCGCTTCTCAAATTCTCTGAAAACACATAAGATCCGGAAACGGACGGATATAATATACCCATATTATCTCGCGATAAAGTGGAGAACCAGTCCTTGCGAACAGTACCATTCAAATAAAAAGTTCTTTGCCAGGATAGCTCCGCAGACCCATAAACCGAGTTAACACCCTGTTCAACCAAAGTATATACAGGCTCCTTGGCTCTTCCGTTTTGCACGGTATAAAGTCCTCTGATGAAGAAATCAGTGACAACTACATTATTGATATCAGAACGACGCCGCATTTGGTTGGCTCCTGCGGTTATCGTCATATCCAGGTCTCCAAACTGCTTTTCGGCTGCCGCCAGAAAATCCAGGTTTGTCTCACGGAAACGACGTGTATCCTGCGTGTAAACTCCATTTGCAAAACCCGGTACCTTGGCACGGGAAGCCTGACCAGTCGGAAAATTATTTACATCTTCATCTCTCGACCAAAAATCC
This sequence comes from Chitinophagaceae bacterium, assembly GCA_019454915.1. Lineage (GTDB taxonomy): Bacteria > Bacteroidota > Bacteroidia > Chitinophagales > Chitinophagaceae > Agriterribacter. Next base: position 10,377 of record JACFNM010000001.1, on the reverse strand, counting down.
TGACCAAATCTTCCCTGTACATAAAGCCAACTCAGTAAATCGTATTTTACAGAAATATTACCGAAAATCCTGTCTCTTTTGATATTGTGAAATTGTTCGGACAATACCCAGTAAGGATTTGTCCGGTTCTGGAACCGGGAATAGATGTATTCATCTCCATCCGCATTATACTTATTTTCTTCGAGGATTTTCAACGGCATTGAATTAGACAATGCCATCAGAGTAGTAGGAATAGTATTATCCTGATTACCTATGTTAGGCGGATTCTTATTATCCTCTCTTGAATAATTAATGTTGCCGGCAAAACTCAGCTTATCTGATAAACCATAACTAAAACCAAGATTCATCGTCTTTCTGTTAAACCGGTTATTCGGCATGATGCCCAGGTTATCCGTATTGTTCAGGGAAAGATGAAGCCCTCCTTTTTCGCCGGTCGCCTGAAAAGCTACGGTATTGGAAATGTTCTGCCCGGTCCGGTAGAAGTTTTTGATCCTGCTGGGTTGCGGCTCATAAGGAACCTGAAGATTGTTATAAAGTATCTGCGTCATGCCTGGAGCAAACTTTTCACCGAAAGACCATTCTCCGGAAGTAGGATTAGGTGCAGTTGGTCTCACTCCTCCTTCTCCCTGACCATAGACCATCTGATAATCCGAAAAGTCCAGCGGTGACTCCATCATGGCATTTAAATTATAGGTAACCCCAATCCCCTTTTCTTTTCCCTTTGTTTTGGTTGTAATCATGATTACCCCATTCTGTGCACGGGAACCATACAATGCTGCTGCAGGCGCACCTTTTAGAACGGTCATGCTTTCAATGTCATCCGGATTAATGCTGGAGAGCCCGTCACCTCCGTCTGCATAAATACCACCGCCTTTTACAGAAACTGCATTATCATTAAAATTGGTATTATCAATGGGCACGCCGTTTATTACAATCAACGGATTGTTTTGTCCGCCGATAGAAGATTGTCCCCTTATCCTGATCTTGGAAGTCCCCCCTGGACCCGTACCCATAGAGGAAATATTAACACCGGCAATTTTACCCTGCAGCGCATTCATAACATTGGGCGTCCGGTTAATCGTCAGTTCATCAGGTTTTACGTTTGCCACTGCATAGCCCAATCCTCTTGCCTGTTTTGAAATACCCAGAGCCGTTACTACTACTTCATCCATACTCCTGGCTGTAGATTTCAAACCTACATCAATAACACTTCTGTTATTTACAGGAACTTCAAGCGTAGCGAACCCTACCGAGCTAAAAACCAGCGTAGCATTCCCGTCGGCATGGATCGAATAATTACCCGAAGCATCAGAAACAGTTACGTTGGTTGTACCTTTAACCGTAATCGTTACGGATGCAAGAGGCTTCCCTTCCACATCGCTAACACGACCGGTGATAGTTTGAGAAAAAGTAGCGGTAAAAAAGAACAGAAAAGAGAGAAGCAATGCATAGGGCTTCCCCGAAACCGGTAGCTTATTTGGAACTTCCATACAGCAGGTTATTTGGTAAATAATATCGTTACAAAAGAAACAGTCGAATCCAAAACACCATTCCGAAAGTAAAAATTATCTCTAAGCAAAACTTCCAAAAAACTACAATGTTGAAATTTATACAGATAGAATCATAAATTTTCTTTACTTTAATAGTGCAACTGTTCACCATCACCAAAACAAACTCACCTCTATGCACTCCTATTTTTTTCAACAAGGTTATTCAATGGAACTGGAAGAACTTCCGTTTGTCAATCAATTTGGATATCAAAAAAATAGTATCGCCCGCCCGGATTCATTTCCGGTAAAAGCCTCCGGATACCTGAGCATCTATCACATCATTGACGGAAAATTTGAGTGGATGATTGATAACGGATTATATCATTTATTGCCCGGTCATACCATTGTCGTGCTTCCCCATCAGTCGTTGGGAAGTCCTAACAGCGTATTGGAAATCGGGAGATTCTGCTGGATACAAATCAGGCAGGACTATATTCAAAGAAGTAATAAAACAAATAATGAAGGCCTGACGCAGAAAAGAAACAAGCAAGTTCCCCTCAAAAAAATAATATACCGTAATACCAATCCCGTCATCAAGCAATTTCCCGAAGCGGATAAATCTTTTAAATTGATTTACGAAGAGTTATCCCAAAGGCAAATGGGCTATCAAGCAATTATCCTTCATCAATTAGATAATTTGCTGATCAAACTAGCGAGATGTATCCTGCAGCAAAACCCGGCGTCCCGGGAGTTTCCGCCTTCTCTAAAGAACCTGGAAACGATGTTGCAGCAAAAGCCGTCTTATCAATGGACAGTAGAAGAAATGGCGGCGTTGGCCGGGCTTAGCCCTACGGGATTCAATGAAAAATTCAAGAGCTATTCAGGCTTCTCGCCTATCCATTATCTGATCAACCTGCGCGTCAGGGAAGGCATCAAATTACTTCAACGAAACATTAATCTTACGGACATTGCCCTGGAAACAGGATTTTATTCCTCCCAGCATTTTTCAACCACATTTAAAAGGATAACCGGTTACACGCCCAGCCACTATAAGAAACACCACCTCTTAAACATCCAATAATATGAACACTCATTATAACGCATTCATCTATTTATAAAAAAGTCAAGCATAATTATTCCTTTGTTTTGTTATCATTAAAAATCACGACATGAAAAAAATGACGGCATTTATCCTGGTACTTTTATTCACGATGGCATTGACCTACGGACAGCAAGTAACCCCCACCCCCGCACAGGTGAAAGCCTATACGCCCCTCTGGAAAGGAGAACGCTTTCCGGATGGCAGGCCAAAGGTTCCCGATAAACTATTAGAGAGGTTAAAGAATATCCGGCTGGAAGAAGCATGGGGAGTACTTAGAAACAAAGGCTATCAAAATCAGTTTGAAGGCAACTGGATGGTGATGCGGGAAAATGAAGTCATGACCGGAAGAGTCGTTACAGCACAGTATATGCCCATGCGCCCGGATTATGACAGCATCATTAAGTCCATCGGTAAGAGCGAAAAAAGAATCGGCAGCCCGAATTCCTGGCCCATTGACGTTTTGAAAGAAGGGGATGTATATGTAGCTGATAGTTATGGGAAAATTGTTGACGGCACCTTAATCGGAGACAACCTCGGCAACTCCATTTATACCAAGTCAAAGAGAGGGGTCATCTTCTATGGCTCTGTACGCGATATAGAAGGACTGGAAGAAATCAAGGGATTTAATGCCTGGGTGAAAGGTTATGATCCGTCATTTATTCAACAAATGATGCTGACAGGAATCAATGTGCCTATTCGTATAGGAAGAGCGACAGTAATGCCGGGAGATGCTGTGCTTGCTAAAAAAGGAGGAGTGGTGTTTATCCCGGCAGCCTTGCTGGATGAAGTAGTGATCACCTCGGAATTTATCGCATTGCGCGACGCCTTCGGCCACCAGCGGCTGAGAGAAGGAAAATATACTCCGGGGCAAATAGACATGCGATGGAGTGATGAAATAAAGAAAGATTTTCTACGCTGGCTGGATGAGAACCCCGGCAAATTACCCATGACCCGGCAGGAGCTCGACCAATTTATGAAAGACCGCACCTGGTAATAAGCAAAATTAATCATCTCAAAAAACAAAGCAACATGACACCTTCACAGAAGTATTTAAAAAAACTGGGACTCAAAGATGAACCAACAGAAACCAGTACTTCCCACGAAACAACAGCCCCGGAATCAGAAAACGGAAGACGTTCATTCTTAAAGAAATCAGCACTGGGAGGAATCACGTTGGGTGGAGCCCTGATGTTTTCTCCGATTGAAGATATTATTGCACAGTCAACCCAAAAGGTTAGCCGGTATTCGGCACCTTCCGATCTGAAGATAACCGATATGCGATATTGCGTAACAGCTGTTATGGGGCGTACAGCTATTATCCGTATTGATACAAATCAGGGAATCTATGGTTTGGGTGAAGTAAGAGATGCGGCCGATGAGCGATACGCCTTATTTTTAAAAAGCAGGATTTTAGGTGAAAATCCATGCAATGTGGAACTGATTTTCAAAAAGATCAGGCAGTTCGGAGGCCCGGCAAGACAGGCAGGCGGAGTTTGTGCGGTGGAGATGGCGCTCTGGGATCTTTGCGGCAAAGCCTATAATGTACCGGCATGGCAACTATTGGGCGGAAGATACCGGGATAAGATACGGGTGTACGCAGATACCCCGGAAGCTTCTTCACCTGCTGAGCAAAAAAGATTAATTCAAAAAAGACTCAATGATGAAGGCTATACCTGGCTGAAAATGGACATTTCCATCGGTGAATTAAAAGGGAAACCGGATACACTGGTAAACAATAAGTTTTGGGAAAACGCCCAGGGTAATCTTGCACAATGGGGAGATCAAAGTAACATGATGTCCTATGGCAATACCCTTCATCCATTTACACAGATTCAAATTACCGATAAGGGATTAGCCGAACTGGGCGCCATCGTGGAGAATGTACGCAGTATGGTGGGATATGAAGTGCCTCTTTCCACCGACCATTACGGACATTTCGATTACAACAATGGTATTCGCCTCGGCAGGGCTCTTGAAAAATATCGCTTAGCCTGGTTAGAAGATGTAGTCTCCTGGGAATATACCGACCAGTATAAAAAATTATCCGATGCACTGGAAACGCCGATATGTACAGGCGAAGACATTTACCTCTTAAAAGGATTCAAAGACCTGTTGGATCAAAAAGCCGTAGACATCATCCATCCTGATTTGGCATCTTCCGGCGGATTACTGGAGACCAAGAGAATTGGCGATTATGCAGAAGAACAGGGTGTTGCTATGGCCATGCACCAGGCAGGAACGCCCGTATCTTTTATGGCCAACGTACATTGCGCGGCGGCGACCCAGAACTTTTTAGCGATGGAACATCATTCGGTGGATGTACCCTGGTGGGAAAGCCTGGTAAAAACAACCGATGGAAGAAAGCTCATCACAAAAGGGTTTGCCAATCTTCCCCTCACCGCACCGGGATTAGGCATTGAACTGAATGATGAAGTGGTGAAACAACACCTTCATCCAAAAGATAAGAGCTACTTCGCACCAACACCGCAATGGGACGATAAACGATCACATGACAGGATATTCAGTTAATTACCGAACTCCTGACTGAGCTAAAAGGATTTCACCTTATGGAGTATGGTTATCAACATGAGATAAACATACTCCATTTTTTTCCCGGTGGCTTACCTCATCGTCTTGATATACTCAAGCAAATCGGCCATATCTTTTTTGCTGACGGAGGCTTCTAACCCTTCAGTCATTAAGGAAACCGACATAGGTGCAATAGATTGTATATCCGTTTTCATAATGGTATGCGTGGCGCCTCCCGGTAGTTTCAAAACGATGCTTTCATTATTTTCACTGACGATAATTCCTGCCAGTGCGTTCCCGTCTTTTGTCTCCACCGTGTATCCTTCAAAGCCCGCTGCAATGTCATGGTTGGGATCTAAAATCATCGTGAGCAAATTAATCCGTGTTTGGTGGCTGACACTATGCAAATCCGGACCAAAGTCAACTCCCACGCCTTCCAGCGCATGACAACTACTACAAACATTTTTGAAAACCATCTTCCCTTTCACCGGATCACCATTGCCCGTCGTTGCTTCATTATAATCATAAATCAACTCCTCGTGGCTGGCCGCTGTACTATTCACAAACAGTTGTTTCGCTTTTTCGCTGATGGCGCTATCGACGTATTTCAACAGTCGGTTTTGTATATTCCTGCTTAACCACTCCACTTTTATCTTTTTCCCTTCGATTGCATTCATCAAAGCATCCACCCGATTCTTTCTGGCCATAAAGCCCGTTTCTACCGCTTCATGCGTTTTGGGATTTAATAAATTCCATTTATTCAAAATGATAGCCGTTGACTGATGACCATTGTCCTTTAAAAGAACATTCACGGCGGCTAATTGCACTCCTGCTGGTTGCCCCGGCTGAATCAATTTGTCCATCAATTCAAACGGAATTTGCTGCGGACTTATCCCTATTGTCTGGATAGCCAGCACACGCTCTTCTACCGATTGTTGCTGGTCGGAAGCTACTTCTTTAGCGCGGTTTAAAATATGGGTTAGCTCAGCGGACGGCAACAGCTTCAGTTGAGAAGCAGCGCCTATTGCCGCCTTCCTTACCACAGCAGGAGCATTCACCATTAAATCCAATAATCCTTTTTGTCCCATAGCGCTCAGGCTAATGGTACTTGAATTACGCCTCATCCCTTCCGACATCCCTTTTAAGGAGGCCACGATAACACCGGTATCCTTCAATTGATCAATCATATTAATCAACGATGACAATTCTGTTTGCTGATATCTTGCTCCGGTGATGGCAGCTATTTTATTGACAAATTCTTTCTTACCGGCGTCGCCTGAATCCGCAGCCGATCTAAAATCTCTAAAAGCTTCAAACCACTGATTGGCATTTTCTGCGGCGCCCAAAAGTACCGCAGACTGAAACCACTTATTGCTAATATGGGATGAGATGATGGACTTTAGCGCGTCAAAAACTTTCGGGCGATCTTTCGCAATACTACTTAATGTCAGCGCAGCCTGAAATTGGACATATCCATCTGCATCAGAAGTGGCTTGTATTATTCTGTCAACAAAAATCGGGTTGCTTATTCTTTTCTCCGCCAGCAGAACCGCCTGTTTTCTGACCATCGGATTTTCATCATCAAATGCCTGTAATAAAATATCGTCCGTCAACGCATCCAAACCTTCAAGCGTCCAGAGTGCATGGATTTTTGTTTCGGGAGCATTACCCGCTGATAACAATTCCGTTAACAACGGTACAGCTTCCTTACTCTTCCGGTCAACCAACAATCGCTGCGCATTGATCCTCCACCATTTGTTCGGCTCTTTTAAATAACCAACCAAAGTTTGTACATCCACCTGGCTCATGAAAGGTTGCACACGACCACTCTTCTTAAAATCTTTGGGTACGATCCTGTAAATCCTTCCCCGGTTATTTCCTTCCAGGAAATCAGATTCTTTTATCTTCCCGGCGTGCGTATAGAAACCGCTGGAATCAGCCATAGCCAGCCAGTCAGGATGTTCTACTAATTTCCGGTAAAAGTCCACCACATACATCGCTCCGTCAGGACCAACCGTCAGATTCACGGGGCGGAACCAGCTATCCGTTGACGCTAAAAACTCTTTTTCCAATTCAATCCGCTCTGCTTTAAAAGTGGGAGGATTTGCCGCCAGATAATCTGCATGAACCAAATTAGAAACCGGCTCACAGACAAATGAGGCCTGTGCATACTTACCCGGGAAGATGCCTCCCGTATATTCGCATATACCGCATGCAGAGGTAAAGTGTCCCATTTCTGATTCATGAAGATTCAACATGTCCTTAGTGATCGAATAAACGGGAGCCGCATTTCCGTGATCAGAAATATCAGCCATCGTAGCACCAACGTTTAAATAAGGATTTGCGGACAAATATTTTTCATTGATGACTACATGTCTTACATGCACATTATTCCAGACCGCAAATTGATTCTCCCGGTTGTCAAAAGACAAGCCAAACTGTGACATACCACCCGAAGCCTCCACTTTATATTCATCGGGGAGCATTCGTATATTCGTTCCCGGTAATAATTGAGGTAAAGCCTGGTCCGGCTTATCGGGAAATTGAAGAGGGCCGCCTTTTCCGCGAAACTCTTCCCTCCATTTTCCACCGCCGGCACGGGAATAGGCCATATAAATCCAGTTGTCCAAGCCGTATCGCAGGCTACTCATACGCAGTTGAGGGTTGGTTACAGCGAAACCGGTCAATATCACCTTTTTCTCATCTGCCTTCCCATCGCCATCCGTATCTTTTAAGAACAGCAAGTCAGGCGCAGAAGTCACCAACACCCCACCTTTCCATGGCATTACACCATTGGCATATCTTAAACCGTCGGCAAACACATCTCCTGATTCGTAAAAACCGTCACCATCCTTATCTTCCAGCAACATGATTTTACTTTTAGGTTCCGGTCCTGCACCGTAATCCTCCATCTTCTCCGACGGATAGTCATCCATCTGTACCACATACATCTTACCGTCTTCATCAAATGCCACTTCCACCGGATCACTAATAAGTGGTTCCGATGCTACTAATTCAATTTTAAAATCCTTAGCTAACCGGAAGGTGGATAATGCTTTTTTCGGTTCGTAGGGAGACTGACCCGATTCTTCATTGCAGGAAGCAAAGAAAAATACCGAAGCCAGGAATAAGGAAGAGAAAAATATTCTTCTGAAATGGAATCGTTCACCAAACATTGTATCGTCTTTATTAATTTTTAAAATTGTATCAGAGAAATGGAGATCAGTTCCCCAACGTTCAAAGCAGCATTATTTCAATTTTGAAAATAAGTTCATCAATTCCGCGACAATTTTTTCCGATGCCTGCGGTTCAACCCTGTTGGTGCTTAACCAGGTTTCATAGCCTCCCCATTCATGTTGATCGGGCGTTGGCAGATAGCCGTAATAGCCATTAGCAATCTCAATGGTAAAAGTTGGTTTAAAAGGACTTTTTGCCTTGATGTCTAATCCTGTTTTCGTAAAAACTTCGAAAGGAATTGCCGCTATTCCCAGATCTCCAATGCGAAACGCCTGCAACGGGGCATACATCTGGTTCGGCCATTCCAGTTCCATTTGTAAAATCCGTTGAGCATATATTTTTTCCAATGGATGATAGAGTGGCTTGGCCGTATCCGGTCTTGCAAGGATTCGTGTGATGTGCTCATACATTTCCGGTGTCGCACGCCTTACGTTCAAGAGTAATTCTGACTGGATGGCTTGTATTTTTACCCAGTTCTGATGCTTAATGTTTTGATACACCCTGAACACTTCATTGGCAACGTCTTCTGCCACAACCTGCATTTTTTCATAAGGCTTATACTTTTTCGTTGGCTTACCCAACACATCAATATTATTGATATCTCCTGAAGTTCCGTTGGACATGATGCCCACAAAAGGCGGGTCTTGATCCTCTGCCTTGAGCAATTTTTGTATTTTATTGGCAAACACGGCAAAATAATCTCCGGAAATATCATTAGCAGGTACACCACCCACATAATGTAACGAATAATTGGCGAGCAAGGCGATCGGGCGTCCCAATACTGATTGTACCGATATAAAAGAGACTTCAGGATCTGTACCTCCCGCAGGCCTTACTACTTTCGGATTCCCTATGCCCGGGTTCATCTGCACCTTATCCCACCCGCCAAAAGGGTTCCTTACGGGTTCTTTCATAAAATAGCGGCGGTTGAATAAATGCTGTGGCACTTTTCCAACACCCCAACCAATGCGTGCCGGTTCCAGCCTTTTGACAGCAACCTGAACTCCGTCTGCAATCCGGCGAATTAAAAACGTCTGATACTCATCCAAAGGTTTCCCAAAAAGCCATCCTCTCCGCTTCAATCCTTTACCCCCTGCACTCGTGGCGGAATGATCGTGTACAGAGGCTATCAAAACCCGATCTTTAGGCAACCCGGTTTGCGCAAAAATCAATTTTTTCGCTTCATCCAGTACCGCCTGATCCACTCCCACATTGTCCACCAGCACTATGGCTATTCTCGTATCTCCGTCATCCAATACCAGCGCACGGGCATGCAGATCATCATGAATATTTTCTGCTAACGGCTCATTGAAATTACCCACAATCGGCTCGCCGAGCATGGGCGTTATATTACTGGTAGAAGCCCCTGCTCTAAACACTTTATCAGATTGACCCTGCGCATTATCCATCATGGACAGTATGAATATTAAAACTGAAAACAAATATATTTTATATCTCCCCTTCACCGCAAATAAGAAGTTACTGTTTAAATTATACTCAACTTTATCTTGAGGATAAATATTTCCTGGAGCCTTACGCGATAACCACTGGCAATGCGTAACAACTCTCCGGGCTGATTCTTTTTTCATTCCTTCTGATTTTATCTTGAACAACATTCGCTTTATTTCCTGGGTTTAAGTTCCTGTAATAATTTTACAGCCGTTTCAGCCAGCATCTCTCCTCCTCCCGGAGCTAATCTCGAATTAATCGTCTCGTAACTGCCCTGTTTAAAAGCCCCTTTCACAGGCACATAGGGAAGAAGTGTATTGGTACATTCAACGACCATAGTGGTTTTAAAGGATGAAGCATTCCGGATGGACAGACTCAGTTCGGTGAATATTTCTCCCGGTAAACCCACAATAGCTACATCCTGCCCCAGCCGGAACACCTGTACTTCCAGAGGCAAATGCCAGGGTTCTGTTCCGATGGTTGGCGGAATAGCCTCTCCTGTACGCTGCATCAGATACAGATGGCGGATCTTAACCGCCCTCCGAATAGTCAGAAAAGGAATTTCGTGAT
>JACFNM010000211.1 GCA_019454915.1 Chitinophagaceae bacterium | reverse complement strand
TATGGTTCCGCCAAAGCCGCCCAGTTACATTTAAGCCGCCTCAACGCGGCTGAACTCGGAAAAGACCATATCCGGGTTAATGTGGTGAATCCCGATGCCGTAATAGCAGACAGTAAAATCTGGCAGGGTGCCTGGGCAGAAGGCAGGGCAAAAGCGTACGGCGTAAAAGTGGAAGAGCTTCCCGCTTTCTATGCAAAGCGGACCCTGTTAAATCAAATTATCCTTCCCGAAGACATTGCCAACGCATGCTTTGCTTTTACCGGAGGGCTGCTCAATAAGGCCACCGGCAATGTGCTAAACGTTGACGGAGGCGTTGCCATGGCTTTTGTGAGATAATTATTGAAAACGGAATAGTAAGGCACAAGACGTTAAATAGCAACTGACCCGGATATCGGGTCCTACAATTTAAAAAGTTGTAAGGGCTCGTTGCGTTGCTCTTCCGTAGCGGGCGCTGCGTGAAACATAAAATCAAAAATCAATAACCTCAAATTGCTCTTATAATGCACCGTATTGCTTTCATCATGAAACTTCACAAAGGTTTTGAAGCCGAATATCAAAAACGGCATGAGGCAATTTGGCCGGAATTAAAAGAGCTGTTAAAAGGGAGTGGTATTCGGGAATATTCCATATTTTTAGATGAATCAACGGGAAACCTGTTCGGGTATCTGCAGATAAATGATCCGGCAATAATGGATGTATTACCTCAGCAACCCGTCATGCAGCGCTGGTGGCATTTCATGAAAGACATCATGGACGTCAATGCCGACGAATCCCCGGTAAGCATTCCGTTGAAAGAAGTATTTTACCTGTCATAAAAATAATTATACCATGCAATTAGAAAAATACAAGATTGATGATCATAATCAATCATTACTCAAAGCGCACAACAATAAGTTAGCCTTCTGCAAATCAACTGTTGACAATGCCGAAAATATTATAGAAAAACTGATTGCTTTTCAAATAGCCATCCCCAGTTGGGCGCTTGGTACCGGTGGCACCCGTTTCGGCCGCTTTTCCGGCGGAGGCGAACCACGCAACCTGGAAGAAAAAATAGAAGACATCGGATTATTGCATTCGCTGAACCGCGCCAGCGGAGCCATCTCCCTGCACATTCCCTGGGACATCCCCGAAAAACCAGCGCACATCAAAGCGCTGGCAGCTCAGAACGGACTGCGTTTTGATGCGATGAACTCCAATACTTTCCAGGATCAGCCGGGCCAGGAATACAGCTACAAATACGGATCGCTTCAAAATGTAAACAAGGCTATCCGGCAACAAGCCATTGACCACAACATTGAAGTGATTCAACATGGCATTGAATTAGGTTCAAAATCGTTAACCGTATGGCTCTCGGACGGTTCCTGTTTCCCCGGACAACTCAATTTCCGCGAAGCATTCCAAAATACGCTGAACGGGCTGAAGGAAATATACAAAGCCCTGCCGGAAGACTGGAAAATCTTTGTAGAATACAAAGCTTTCGAGCCTAATTTCTATTCCACTACGGTCGGCGACTGGGGACAGTCTTATTTGTACTCCAGTAAATTAGGAGACAAAGCCTACTCGCTTGTTGATCTCGGACACCATCTGCCAAACGCCAATATTGAACAAATAGTTGCGCTTTTATTGATGGAAGGCAAGTTGGGCGGATTCCATTTCAACGATTCCAAATATGGAGACGATGACCTCACCACCGGCAGCATCAAACCTTATCAGCTATTCCTCATCTTCAACGAACTGGTAGACGGTATGGACGCAAAAGGTATGAATCATGCAACAGACCTGGGTTGGATGATTGATGCATCCCATAATGTAAAAGATCCGTTGGAAGACCTGCTGCAATCCGTCGAAGCCATCCTCATCGCTTATGCGCAGGCGCTGCTTGTTGACAGCCGCTCACTCAAAGAAGCAAGAGCAAATAATGATGTAACCCGTGCCCAGGATATACTGCAGGATGCATTTCGAACCGATCTACGTCCGCTGGTTGCAGAAGCGAGACTGCGCTCGGGCGGCGCCCTGGATCCTATCGCACTCTTCAGGCAGCAGAAAATAAGAGAAGCGTTGATTAAAAACAGGGGAGCAAAAGCAGTAGCTACGGGGCTTTGATAGCTGGTTTCGACGGTATTCGGCCTGAGAGTACTTCAATTTTCTCTGGCCGATGAACCAACGGTCAGCGCGACCTGCCGTGGGCGACAGGCAGATCTTCACACGCAAATGAAGCAAATCAATGCGAAAAATTGAGATGCACCTTCTGGTTTTGTAGTTCAGTATCCAGCTATTATCTTTATAAAATGAGGAATTCTAATAGCATCCCGGTAATAGCTGTTTATGATATTGGCAAGACCAACAAAAAGCTATTTCTTTTCAGTGAGGATTATGAGGTCGTTTATGAAAAATCGGTAACGCTGCCGGAAACGGTAGATGAAGACAGTTTCCCCTGTGAAGACCTGGGGCTGCTTTCCCATTGGATTAAGGACTCCTTTGCAGATGTATTAACCAAAGAAGAATTTGACATCATCGCGATAAACTTTACCGCTTATGGCGCCAGCTTTGTTCACGTAGATAAGGGCGGGAATCCACTGACTCCCCTGTATAATTATTTAAAGCCATACCCTGCAGACCTTAGCAGGAAATTCTATGATAAATACGGAGGTGAAATTATGCTCTCGATGCATACGGCATCTCCGGTATTGGGCAGCCTGAATTCAGGGATGCAACTGTATCGCATTAAGCATACCCAAAAAGAAATCTTTAAACAAATAGCTTATTCGCTGCACCTCCCTCAGTACGTCAGTTATTTATTAACCGGAAAAACATACTCCGACATTACCAGCATCGGCTGTCATACCAATCTCTGGAATTTTCCGCAAAACAATTATCACGAGTGGGTTTACAGGGAGGGGATCATAGAAAAACTGGCGCCATTGTTCCCGTCGGATGGCATCACGGAAATCACAGCCTACGGTAAAAAGCTGAGGGCCGGAATCGGGCTGCACGACAGCTCCGCAGCGCTAATCCCTTACCTTACCAGTTTCAGGGAACCTTTCGTTTTGATATCTACCGGTACCTGGTCCATCAGCCTGAACCCGTTTAATCCACATCCACTGACCGTAGAAGAGTTGCAGCAGGATTGCCTCTCCTATATCACCTATCGCGGTAAACCGGTTAAAGCCTCCCGGCTGTTCGCAGGCTACGAACATGAGCAGCAAACGAAGCGGTTAGCAGACCATTTCAATAAAAATAAAGACTTTTATACCAGCGTCGAATACGACGGAGAAATAGTAAGAACGCTGAGGTCGAAGCCCCCGATAACCACCGGGGATAAATCCGCCATCACGGCATTTTCTAAGAGAGACCTAAATGACTTTAGCAGCTATGAAGAAGCTTATCACCAGTTGATGCTGGATATTATCAACAGCCAGATTCAGGCAACTTCTCTCATTCTGAAAGATACCATTACAAAACGTATATTTGTTGACGGCGGTTTCAGCAAGAATCCTATATTCATGCGGCTGCTGGCGGAAGCTTTCCGGGGAATTGAGGTGTATGCTGCTTCCGTTGCGCAAGCTACGGCTATGGGGTCGGCCCTGGCTATCCACGGATACTGGAATTATAAACCGGCGCCAAAAGATATTATCAAATTAAAATATTACGACACTTCTCCTGCATCATAACCCTGACCCGTGTTCGCCATTGACACTTCCTGCAATCCGGGAGCAAACGACTTGTCCACCTGTTGTGGAAAAAAAACATCGCACATATTATCGGTGACACCGATATTTACTGCCGTTGGGTTACAATATTTAATTCTTTTATTCGTCTTTTAGTTGTTACAGATTCTACAATCCCCATGGAAGAAACCAGCGAAATAAATGCACTACTGAACCTCCTGGAAGATCCGGATCACGAAGTTTTTGACACCGTGAGCACACGCATTGTAAGCTTTGGCAGACCCATCATCCCCAATCTGGAACAACTATGGGAGGCAACCACCGATCACGTGGTGCAGGAGAAAATTGAACTTCTCATACACCGGCTACATTTTCTGGAGCTACAGCAGGATTTCATTGCATACGCCAATTCTCCGGCGCAGGAGTTACTGCAGGGCGCCTTATTGGTGGCGCGGTATCAATACCCCGACCTGTTGAGTAAGCCCGTCTTTGATGAGATAGATAAGATAAAACGTCATATATGGCTTGAGCTCAACAGTTACCTGACTGCTTTGGAACAGGTAAACATCATGAACCGCATCTTTTACACTCACTATAAATTTAAAGGAGTGGAGGTATCTTATCAGCAACCGGAAGAATTTCTGATTAACAAGGTACTGGAGATGAAACGCGGAAATACCATCTCCAGCGCGATCTTGTATCAACTGTTTTGCGATCTCCTCGACATTCCCGTTAAAGCCATTAAAATCCCCAAACCTGCTTGCCTATTTCGATACTTCGTATGACTATTTCAGTCCAAAAAAGGAAAATGACTATAATATTCATTTTTACATAGACCCCATCAACGGATACGTGTACTCGCATAAAGACATAGAAAATTATTTTCGAAAAATAGGGGTTCCCATGGCAAAGTCTTATTTCCGGCCCATGGAGCCTAAGCAAATCTTTCAATTATTATTAGAGGAATTTGCAAAATGTTTTAATGCTGCCGACCATCTTTATAAGCAAAACGAACTGATTATCCTTGCCGGTATTCTGGGTAATGACACCGGTATCAAATGAAAAAGGGATCCGTCATAAAATACCTGCTTCTCCTTCTGACCGCCTTCGGACTCTACTGGTTTTCCAACCAAAGTAGCCGTCCTGACCAGGAGATAAGTTTTGACCGGTCGCTGACACCCTTAATATATACCAAACACGCCCGCTGCAGAATGGATTGCCGGCACATTGATGAGGCGGAAGTACAGGAGATTCTTCGAAATGGTAAAATCAATTATCAGAAAAGTGAACCGGATTCAAAACCCGATCCGAAATTCGCTTTAGAGGGAATTACCCGGGACCGTCAATCCGTTCGTATTATTTTCGCTCCTTCGAAACGCGGCATGGTGGTCATCACCTGTATAGACCTGGATGAAGAATGGACCTGCCACTGCAATTGATAATCACCCGTAAAATACGTAGTTTACAGCCCTTTCATGAGATATTTATTTACACCGTTCCGGATTCTTTACCGTTTTTATGCGCTCCTGCTGTTCGTAGTATTGATGCTCATTATCTTCCCCTTTGTTTTGTTCGCCTCTTTTGGCGGACCCATATCCGGAGGCAATTTAATTTACCGGATTTGTATGCTTTGGGGCGACCTGTGGTTTCCGCTTGCAGGTATACGGCACCGGAACATCTATCTGGCGCCGCACAATAAGAAGAAAGCCTATATTTTTGTAACCAATCACCTTTCGTTTTTTGACGCCGCTGTTATCGTAAAAACCTTCAGACAGCCCATCCGTCCGTTGGGAAAAGAAGAAACCAGCTCCATTCCGATATTCGGCTTCATTTATAAGAAAGCTATTGTAACCGTAAACCGCGGAAGCGCGGAAGATCGCAGCAGAAGCGTTCGCGAATTAAAAGAAGTGCTGCAAAAGGGCATCTCTGTTTTAATATTCCCTGAAGGCACTTTTAATGAAACCGGCAATCCGTTAAAATCCTTCTACGACGGCGCTTTTAAGATTGCCATAGAAACACAGACGCCCATCAAGCCGGTACTGTTCCTGGATTCCTATGACCGAATGCCGCCTTCGGGGCTGCTGACGATAAACCCCGGTAAAAGCAGATCTGTATTCCTCGAAGAGATACCCGTACAAGATGCAACGATGAGTGATTTGGAATCCCTCAGGCAAAAAACATATTCCCGCATGGAGCAGGAGTTATTGAAATATAGCGCAAGCTGGATACGCCAAAAATAACAGCCCGACAGTTTATCTATGCAGCCTCACCTCTTCTATCGTATGATTCAGCCTGCTCCTTTCCGCCGCAAAGGCCATCAGATGTCCTACCACCGACACATCAATGGTTGAGGAAAGTATCCGAGCCTCCTGATGCCCAACCGCCTGAACCCAATCCTGTACCAGGCGATGGTCGCCTCCCCCGTGAAAGTCGGTCTTCAGACTCCAGGTCGTCTTCTGACCCGTTCTGAAATCCGTCATGGTATAGGTTTCCATATCCCCGACAATATCGCCCTTTGTACCCATAATCCGGGTATTCCTTCCTTCATAAGAGGTCAGCCCTTCCATGGAAAATACCGCCGTGATATTTTTCGCAAACCGCATATTCACCGTCAGATGATCGGGTTGATCATTATCCATGCGATATACACATCGTCCATAGTCGGTTGTTTTCAGCCTTTTCAAGATCAGCTCGTCCCACTTCCGCCGCTGTTCGGGCAAATCAAATACGTACAACCGCTTTCTGTCCCGGTAATAAATCTGCAGCGCAGAAAAAGGACAGGTGGATTCAACGGCACAATGATCCATACACCGTTCGGTACTTCCCTCCGGTGCATTCTCCAGCTTAAAATGATTCAGCCCTCCGAAACACTGCACGTCTTCAACGGGTTCATCAATCAGCCAACGGAGAATATCCGTATCATGACAGGACTTGGCTAAAATAATGGGTGACGATTTTTTACTATTGTGCCAGTTGCCGCGCACATAAGAATGTGCCATGTGATCAAAGCCAATCGGTTCCAGGTGTTGCACACTCACAATATCCCCAATCATCCCCGAAGTGATGATCTCTTTCAACTGCTTGAAATAAGGAGAATATCTTAATACATGACAAATACCCACTATTCTGCCCGTTTCTTTGGCTTTTTCATGGATCAGCCGGCAATCTTCTTCTGTAAGGGCGATGGGCTTTTCCAACAACACATCGTATCCCGCTTCCAAAGCCCTCAGGCAGGGTGCAGCATGAAGCGCATCCGGCGTTGCAATGATCACGGCATCCGCAAACTTTTCTCTTTTAAAAACATCTTCCCAGTTGTAAAAACGATTGACCGCAGCGATATGATGCTTCCGTGCAAAACGGCCGTTTCGCACCGCATTTTGATCTGCAACACCAATAATATTCAGTTCATTTGGATAGATAAGCGCATAATCGGCATAGATATTTCCCCGGTTACCGGCTCCAATCAATATGGCGCTCACCGGCTTACTCAGTGGCCGGTGTAACGGATTTTTATAGATATCCTGCGTCAATCCAAACAACGTGGCGATCTCATTCCAGGTAAGAATGATAGACTC
>JACFNM010000210.1 GCA_019454915.1 Chitinophagaceae bacterium | reverse complement strand
AACAGGTGAGATCATCAAGCGTATTGTTTACGTATTTTTCTATGGTGGAAGATTTGCCATTAGAATGATACCAGTTCCATTGCCCATCCGGACTTCCGTTTTTATAATTACCGGAGGATTCCACATAGCCATTCGGATACCATGTTTTCCATAGTCCTTCCCGGTATTGCAGGTGGATTAATCCTGAATCGCTTAGCTGTCCGTTTGGGTGCCATTCCTGGTATACGCCGTCCGGCAGGTTATCGTTAAAATAAGCGGCTGCTTTTTTACTTCCGTCAGGGTAGTAAAGAGTATAATCTCCCTGCCTGATCTTCAATTTTTTATCTTTATAGTTACCTCTCATAACGGGATTCCCGTTACTGTAATAAGCCGTAGCTTCCCATTTATCTTCCTTCTGCTTAAGGGTACCCTGGTACACAGCATTTTTTTTCGAAGCAGGCAAAAGCGATACATCAAAATAGCAGGGAGTGCTTTCCTGGGCATAACTACGAGTACACAACATTAGAAATGGTAAGAGCAGATAAAACTTCATAGTCTAAAAATACAGAAAACCAATAATTTTAACCGAATAAGAAGGCTGATAGATGGCCCATAATAAAATTAATATTGAAGGTACCCTCATTTAGCACCTGAATTATTGCATCTTCAGGAGCTTTCCGTGTTGGTCTATTTGCCAGTATTCCGTCTTTTCATCGCAGACTATTCCTGCCTCGAATCCTCTGCCTTTACCGACCATCGTCAGTTCGCATCTACCGTTATCCTTAGTTACTATTTGAGAGGGCATTTCGATCAGAGAGAGGTATTCAGCATAACTCCTATTGGTTTGATAAAACTCTTTCTGTTTGTAGTAGATGAGCCAGAGGTACGACTTCAGTTCCTCAGCGGGTGGTAATACAAATTCTTTCCGTTGCGTAGGGAATGAAGCAAACCAAAGATAGCCCCAGCGTTCCGGATAGTGCATATTGACGACGCCCTGCGGGGACCACACCCAGTTATGTTCGGGATAAGGGCGGCCGGTTGAAGGATTGATCTTCTTTTTATATACACCATCCCCCACTTCAGCCTCCCATTGAACTCTGGAAAAATTAATTCTCCAAAAGCTTCCCGGTATTATTTGAGATACGATTTTATCCTTCTGCAATGCTTTAACAGGGATAGCCATTTCAACGATCCATTTTCTATCGGTATCTGTGGGATCATTAAGCGTTCCATCAATATAAACAGCTGATTGAATACCTTCAACATCCCATTCAATGGATATGGGACCTCCATCCCGGTAGGGCTTTGAGAGAAAAAGATCAAATAGCGTATTGAGCGCGTTTACTTCAATCTCAAAGTAATTGTAATTGTCGTTATCAGGATCAATAAATACTTCAAAGTCATTGTCGTTGTACACAATCTGGTCATGCTGAGTCAGGGTGGCCGATATATGAGGCTCTTCCATTAATGCTGCGAGGTATAGGTAGGAAGAATCCCACAGTAACTTAAAACGTGTTGAATAACGGGGCAACGGTTTACTTTCGCCTTCTATATCCACAAATTCGGCGGACCAGGGAACCAATGCCCAGGCGGATTCGCTTATCCTTCCATCAATTTGCGGGGTATCCTGCACATAGTATGCCACATAGTGAAGCGGCGGTGTAAACAGATGCTCATAACCACTAAAAATATCCTGTGCCCGGAGGGAGTTTGATACCGGAAATAAGGTTATCAGGGCGACGAACAAACGAATTTTCATGGCAGGTAACTTCAATGCGAATAAGTTTCTATCGCAACGTCAAATAGTGTCTCATGTTTATTCCATAAAAAATGCATCCCGGTTATGGAATGCAAATGAGAGAATATGGTTAAATAAAATAGTCCCGGTCTCTTAGGCTAACGCATTGACCCTTTTGGACAACTTGCTCTTAAGATTGGAAGCTTTATTTTTATGGATCACCCCTCTTTTCGCGAGTTTGTCAATCAGCGATTCAACATTTTGCACGGATTCCTGCGCCGCTTTCTTTTCCGTAATGGCTTTCAGATCGCGAATCGCATTACGGGTTGTCTTCCCATAGTACCGGTTTCTTTCTCTGCGTTTAGCCGCCTGACGCGCGTCCTTTTTTGTAGCCTTATGATTAGCCATCTTTTAAAATTTTGGACGGCAAAGGTAGGCGTATATATGATTAAATCCAAATTTTATAAACCTAAAGAACAATTTATCGGGAAGTTCAGAGTTGTTTCCCGGAGAAGTTCCCTTCAAAAAACAGCCATTTTCGAAAGGAATAAACAGCTACTCCTAAGAAATATTTAATTAAGGACAAACCGACTGTTTTCCGGGCTTGTTTTAAGAAGGGATATCACTAAAATCATGTAGGTTTGTATAGTTTTCAAAAGCGCATATCATGAAGGATTTTTCATATATAACAAGTTCTGATCCTGAATATATAGAGAATTTGTATAATGATTTTGTAAAAAACCCTGGTAGCGTAGATCCGGAGTTTAAAAAGTTTTTTGAGGGTTTTGATTTTGCGATGGCCCATGCCACCGATGGAATAAACGGATATGACGGTTCTGCAGTGGAATCCGCGCAGCCTTCTTCTTACACCACGTCAGATGGTGTCAACTGGAAAAAGGAGCTGGGCGCCTACCGGCTGATATTGGGATACAGGAACAAAGGGCACCTGATCGCCGATACAAACCCTATCCGGAAAAGAAAGGACAGGGGAGCTAATCTTAACCTCGCTTTTTTTGGGTTTACTGAGGAAGACATGGATAAAAATTTCTTTGCCGGAAATTTGATTGGACTGGGCACCACTTCCCTCCGAAATATCCTGGCGCACCTGAAAGCTTGCTATGCCGGGCACGTGGGAATTGAATTTAAGTATATAAGCGACCAGAAGAAAGTAGATTGGCTGACCACCGAAATGGAGCGAAATTTTACTCAACCGCTCTCACTCAAACAGAAAGAACGGATTTTGGAGAAGATTAACCAGGGCGTGATGTTTGAGAAGTTTTTGCACACGAAATATATAGGTCAGAAGCGATTTTCCCTTGAAGGAGGGGAAACAGCAATTCCGGCCTTAGACGCCATCATCAATAAAGCAGCCGAATTTGATGTACGGGAAGTGGTCATCGGTATGGCCCACCGCGGACGGCTTAATGTACTGGCGAATATTATGGGAAAGACCTACCAGCAGATTTTTAGTGAGTTTGAGGGAACAGGCGAAGTAGACCAGACGATGGGTAGCGGAGACGTGAAATATCATCTCGGCTATGGTAGTGAGGTCAAAACGCCGGGAGGAAAACCGATGTATTTGAAACTGATGCCGAATCCTTCCCATCTGGAGTCGGTAGATCCGGTAGTGGTGGGCTTTGCGCGTGGAAGAGCCAATATTTTATACGGTGAGGAATACGAAAAGGTTTTGCCTATATTGATACACGGGGATGCCTCCATGGCGGGACAGGGGATTGTATATGAAGTGTTGCAGATGTGTAAGCTGGATGGCTATTATACCGGAGGAACGATCCATTTGGTTATCAATAACCAGATAGGGTTTACCACCGATTTTGACGATGCAAGAAGTTCGGATTACTGCACGTCGCTGGCAGCTATGGTACAGGCGCCGGTTTTACACGTGAACGGAGACGACCCGGAAGCCGTAGTGAAATGTGCAGAAATTGCCGCCCGCTACAGGAAGTCCTTCCAGTCTGATGTTTTTATAGACATGGTCTGTTACCGGAAGCATGGACACAATGAAGGCGATGACCCCAAATTCACCCAGCCAACATTGTACGCGTTGATTGATAAACATCCGAATCCGAGAGAGGTATATGTGAAGTATTTATTAGAACATGGAGAACCGGAAGCGCAGGAACTGGCAAAAAGTATGGAGAAAAAATTCTGGGATGACTTGCAGGACAGATTGGATGAGGTAAAGCAGAAGCCGTTACCCTATACTTATCAGCAGCCGGATAAATGGTGGAAAGAACTGAGAAAGGCTACGGATGAAGATTTTGAAAAATCTCCCGAAACCGGTATCAGCAAGGAAAACTTCACCGCGATTTTTGACGCGATGATGAAATGGCCCGACAATTTTACTCCACTGCGTAAAGTGCAGAAAATTATTCAGGAAAAGGTAAAGTTATTCGAGAGTGACAAGAAACTGGATTGGGCTACGGGCGAGTTGATGGCTTACGGAAGCATTTTGCTGGATGGTAAAGATGTTCGCATGAGCGGTCAGGATATATGCAGAGGTACTTTTTCTCACCGCCATGCAGTTTTGCAGGATGAAAATACAGACGAGCCGTACAACAGGCTGAGTAACATCCCCGGTGCAAAAGGGAAATACCGCATCTTTAATTCATTCCTGAGCGAATATGGCGTATTGGGATATGAATATGGATTTGCGTTGTCCAACCCCAATGCCTTAGTGGTTTGGGAGGCACAGTTCGGCGATTTTGCAAATGTGGCTCAGCCTATGTTTGATCAGTTTATTACTTCAGGAGAGGAGAAGTGGAACCGGATGAATGGTTTGGTGATGTTGCTTCCTCACGGATATGAAGGGCAGGGACCCGAACATAGTTCCGCCAGAATGGAACGTTTTTTACAGATGAGTGCGGAGTTGAATATGGTCGTTACCAATATTACTTTTGCTTCTAACTTTTTCCACGTTTTGCGCAGGCAAATGGCTTGGCCTTTCAGGAAGCCACTCGTTAATTTCTCTCCTAAAGCTAACCTGCGCCATCATGGAAGCTATTCTCCGGTGGAAGAATTTACCAGCGGAAGCTTTAAAGAGGTAGTGGACGATCCTTTTATTACTGATCCCGCTTTGGTAAAAAAGGTGATTTTCTGTTCAGGTAAGATTTATTTCGATCTCGCAGCCAAACAGGAAAAGGACGACAGAAAGGATGTTGCACTGGTGCGGGTTGAGCAATTATACCCTTTGCCCTACAGGCAGTTAGCTGCCTTATATAGCCGGTACAATAAGGCGATCTGGTATTGGGTTCAGGAAGAGCCGCTAAACATGGGGGCTGCATCCTTCCTGCAAATGAACCTGAATACCGGCTTAAGACAATTGAATCTTCCCGAAATCAATTATGGCGTTATCAGCAGGGAAAGCAGCGCATCGCCAGCAACAGGATTTAGCAAAGTTCATGCCCAGGAGCAAGCGGAAATCATTGAAACCGCATTTTCCATTTAATTTTAAAACAGGACAAAAACAGCATAAACCAAAATAATATGATTGACATAAAGGTTCCGACAGTTGGAGAATCTATCAGTGAAGTTACTTTATTGAAATGGGTAAAGGCGGATGGATCGTATGTGGAACGGGATGAAGTGATTGCCGAATTGGAAAGCGAAAAAGCGACTTTTGAGGTGAATGCTGTGAAAGCCGGCGTATTAAAAACATTGATTAATGAAGGGGATAATATTGCCATTGGCGCCGTGATGGCAAAGATTGATGAAACCGCTCCAAAACCGGCCACAGAAAAGCAGCCTTCTAAAGCGGAGGTAAAAACACAGGCGGGAGCCGCTCCTTCTCCTTCGGCGGTTAAACCTGCGGCCCTGGCTGTTGGGAAGGGAAAGCTGGAAGTAAAAGTGCCGGTTGTGGGAGAATCTATCAGTGAGGTCACCTTGCTGAAGTGGATAAAGCATAACGGTGACCTCGTTAAGCGCGACGAGGTGATTGCCGAATTGGAAAGCGAAAAAGCGACTTTTGAGATTAATGCCATTGAATCGGGTCAGTTGGCTACCAGCGTTATTGAGGGAGACACGATTAAGATTGGCGATGTAGCGGCCATCATTGACACGGATGTGGCGGTACCGGAGGAATCACCCACTTCTGTAAAAGAATCGCAGCCGGCAACTGCTGATAAGGCAAAAACAGCAACCACGGAACAAAAGCCGGAAAAAGAAGATACGGCTTCTCCGGTGAAGGCTACTCCGGTGGCAGCGGCTATAATAGCCGATAAAAAAATAGATCCGCAGAACATAGTAGCCAGCGGAACTGCGGGCAGAATATTGAAAGGGGATGTACTTGCCGCATTAGCTAACCCGGGCAAAAAGGCCTTTAGCGGGCAGGAGTTGTTTACGCGGAATATCCGTAAACAGAAAATGTCCAATCTCCGGAAAACCATCAGCAGGCGCCTGGTGGAATCAAAGAATGGTACGGCCATGCTGACTACCTTTAATGAGGTGGACATGAGCCGGATTCTCGAAATCAGAAAGGCTTTTAAAGATAAGTTTAAGGAGATACACGGGGTGGGGTTAGGCTTCATGAGTTTCTTTGCCAAGGCCTGCGCTATTGCTTTGTCGGATTGGCCGGCAGTTAATGCCCAATTGGATGGAGATGAACTGGTATTTCACGATTATGCAGATATCAGTATTGCCGTGAGTACGCCACGTGGACTTACCGTACCCGTGATGCGCAATGTAGAAAGTCTGAGCATGGCAGATATAGAAAAGAAAGTGATTGAACTGGCAAATAAAGCAAGAGATAACAAGTTAACGCTGGAAGAACTGCAGGGCGGAACATTCACGATCACAAACGGTGGGGTCTTCGGTTCCCTGATGAGCACTCCTATTATCAATCTGCCCCAGGCAGCTATCTTAGGCATGCATAAAATACAGGAGAGGCCGGTAGCGTTAAATGGTCAGGTGGTCATTAAGCCCATGATGTACATTGCATTGAGTTATGACCATCGTATCATTGACGGCAGGGAGTCGGTGAGTTTCCTGGTAAGGGTAAAAGAATTATTGGAAAACCCTGAAATGCTCTTATTGGGAAAAGATCCGGTTAAGACCCTGTTAGAATTATAAAAAGGAAAATTACCCTCCTTATGAACCTGAAGATATTTGTGATATTGTTAGCCGGAATTTTTTTAATGACTTCCTGTAGTAAGGAGGAGTCATTTGAAAGAGAAAGATTAAATCGCCCGAATAGTTTAGGGAACGATATCCCGGGCGGGTTATTGGTTAAATCGGTTGCAGGAATTGAAGGGGCAGCAGACTCAATGGTAACCTTATACACCTATGACCCGAACAAAAGAATAGCGCGTTGGTTCAACACTTGGGTGGGTGAGTCGGATGATGCCTTTATTGAGTCGGATATGAGATTCTATAGAAATGCGGAGGGAAATGTCAACAGACTGTCCAAAACTGAAAAGATCATATACGAGGGCTTGGTTCACTATGCCGATAGTCTGGACTACAAACTTCAGTTGAATGAATTGGGTCAAATGGTTTACGCCATACGTACGGTATA
>JACFNM010000209.1 GCA_019454915.1 Chitinophagaceae bacterium | reverse complement strand
TTTGTTTAAATTATGTAACTTACTGGTAGCAAGTAATTAATAGATATGTCCTCAAAAAACAGTGAGTTATTTCATTTTGTCCTCATCCTGAAAAAAGAAAACCCCGGTAGTATCAATATCATCAGTTTTTTACTTTGTTTTGTTTCCTGGGTGTTTTTTTTATATTTTTCTTTTGCCTTCGAACGGTTTTCAACGTTTTTGTTTTGGGCCTCCTGGAGTATACCGCTGGTACTGGTGTGGAGGGTAAAAAATAAGCGGAAAACATCAAGATTGTTCAACTATAAATACCCCTTATTTGTTACCGGATGTGTGTGGTTGTTTTTCCCGGGAATGAGATGGGTTACCTTGTTGTTCCTGTTCTTTATTTTAATGGATAACCAGGCGAGGCGACCGCTGGAAATAGGTGTCTCCGATGAACGGATTGTTATCAATACCTTTTTCAGAAAAAAGTTTCAATGGAGTGAGTTTTCGAATGTGGTGCTGAAAGGTGGACTGTTAACGCTTGATTTCGTCAACAACAAGATTATTCAACGGGAAACCATTCCGCAGCGCGATTTGTCCGAAGAGGTATTCAATGAGTTTTGCCGGGAGCAGATAATTAGCCATCAACGATAGACTTCTATTCCTTCTTTTGTGTTCTATTGATGAGAAGGCATTCTTTGCTTCATGGCTTCGTATAAAATGATACCGGCGGCAACGGATACATTAAAAGAATTGAAACTATTGGCCATCGGTATGGCAAAATGGTTGTCTGCCGCTTTCATCAGGAATTTCTGAATGCCTTTGTCCTCGCTGCCGAGAATAACACAGGCTGGAATTTGGAAGTTGATTTCAAAAACTTTTTTAGGAGTATCCATTGCTGAACCTAGAACTGCTATCCCGTTTAAGTGAAGGGTGTCTATAGCATGTGCAAGGCTGTTCACTCTCGCAAAAAATATTTTTTCCAGCGCTCCGGCTGAGGCTTTCATGGTTTCTTCATTCAGCGCACCTACGCCTTTGTCGGGCAAAATGATGCATTGTGCCCCGCAGCATACCGCCGTACGCGCAATAGCCCCGATATTTTTTACATCGGTTATCCCATCCAGCATAAGGAAAAGCGGTGTTTTGCCTTTACTCACCACAAAGTCTATGACCTGTTGCAGATCTGTATATTGAACCAGGGCAGACAGGGCAATGATTCCCTGATGATTTCCTCTGCTCAGGCTATTTAGTTTTTCAATGGGAACCATTTGAAGAGGAATATTTAAGTCCTTTGCCAATTGCCGGATTCGGGGTATGTTGTCTCCGTGTACACTTTTATACATGAATATCTTGTCAATGGCCTTGCCATTTTCCAGCGCCTCTATGATGGGCTGTCGTCCGATGATTAAGGATGATTTTTTCAATGGTAAAAATTATATCAGATGGTTTTGCAATAAATAATTCACTTTTAATACGGCAACGGCGGTAACCGCATCCATGATTTCTCCGGACATCACCATTTCTACTACCCGCGAAAAAGGTAGTTTTTTTAATGCGAGCTGCTCGGTTTCTTCCGGAGAAGGTTTATGGAAGGATAATTCACGTGCAAGATATATACAACAGTCTTCATCAGTCACGGAATTTGAAAGATACATTTCCATTACCTTTTCCCATTTTCCGGCTTTAATACCGGTCTCTTCCATCAGTTCGCGTTGAGCCGCTGCCAAAGAGGGTTCCGATAAACTACCTCCGCCTTCAGGAATTTCCCAGCTATACGCATCAATGGGAAAGCGGTATTGACCAACCAGCCAGGTGTTGTTTTCGTCGTCTAAAGGTACGATGCCAATTGCCCTGTTCTTAAAATGTACCTTCCCATAAATTCCGCTGCCTCCTCCCGGATTGATTACCTTAAACTCGGTCACGTTTATCCATGGGTTATCGTATTTAACAGAAGAAGCAGTAATTTGCCAGGGATTATTTTCGTCGTTTATCACTTGTAGTTTTTGTAAAGATAACACGGCTTTGTGTTTGGTGAATGACAGAATTTTTTGCATATTTCAGTTTTTCACATGGTATCATGTTATATGGGCTGTAAAGACGGTGACGGCAGTAGTCCGCTCCGGCTGGTGTCTAAACAGCCGGAAAAAATTTGGAAGGTATCCGTTTTTATTTTCAGAGATTCTAAATGTAAAAAGGAATTCTAAACCTTATCTTCGTTTTTGCGGATATTTAATTAATTTACCGGCCGATTAAGAGTCTTATCAATAAAACAGGAAATGATAGATTTTTTTAAGCAACTGATTGAGGAATTTAAGCTGCCGCTGGAAAATCCCATATTGGTGTTTTCTTTGATCCTGTTGATTATTTTACTTTCGCCTGTCCTTCTGAGAAAATTAAACATCCCGGGTATTATTGGTCTGATTATTTCAGGCGTTGTAATAGGTCCTTACGGATTAAATATCTTAGAAAAGAATTCAGCCATTGATTTGTTCTCTACCATCGGGCTTTTGTATATCATGTTTATAGCGGGGCTTGAGTTGGATATGAATGAATTTAAGTCCAACAGAAACAAAAGTCTGCTTTTTGGATTTTTCACTTTTATTATTCCCATTGCGATCGGATATCCCGTTTGTCATTACCTGTTGGGTTATGATTTTAATACGAGTTTCCTGACCGCCAGTATGTTTGGTACGCATACGCTCGTAGCCTATCCCATAGTGAGTAAGTTCGGCGTCTCAAAAAACCAGGCGGTGGCCGTAGCGGTTGGAGGAACCATCCTCACGGATACTGCGGTGTTGATTATCCTGGCCGTTATTATGGGTAATGCCCAGGGAAGTTTAACGCAGGAATTTTGGATACGTCTCGGCGTATCTCTCGCAATATTTTCAGCCATTATGTTTCTGGTGATACCCAGAGTGGCTAAATGGTTTTTCCGGGAGTTGGAGAGTGAGAAACACTCTCATTATATTTTTGTTTTGTCGGTCGTTTTCTTCGCCGCGTTTTTAGCGGAGGTAGCAGGAGTGGAACCAATAATCGGTGCGTTCGTAGCCGGCCTGGCGCTCAATAAATTGATTCCGCATTCATCTGCGTTGATGAACCGGATAGAGTTTATCGGAAACTCCTTATTTATCCCGTTTTTTCTGATCAGTGTGGGAATGCTGGTAGATGTGAGTGTGCTGCTTCGCGGCCCCGTTGCCCTCATTGTGGCCGGTACGTTGCTGGTGGTGGCTTTAATAGGGAAATGGCTGGCAGCGCTTTTTACCCAATTCGTTTTTAAGTACACCAGGGCGCAGAGACAACTTATTTTCGGATTGAGCAGCGCTCACGCCGCTGCAACACTCGCGATAATTTTGGTAGGTTACAGAGCGGAGATATTAGATGAAAATATCTTAAACGGTACGATTATCCTAATCCTGTGTTCCTGTATTATCGCCTCTTTCGCTACGGAAAGAGCTGCCAAGAAGATTATGGTTGAAACAGACGAAGAAGATCCGCTTTTGTTGAAAGCGAATGGAGTGGACAATGAGCATATCCTGCTTCCTATCTCCAGTGTGGAAAGCATTGAGAAGCTGCTCGAGTTTTCTATTCTTATTAAGGATAAGAAATCTGTTAATCCGATTTCTATCCTGTCTGTGGTGTCAAACAATGATGAAGCGGAAATCAATATCCTGAAAACGAGGAATAAACTGGAGGAGTTTGTAAAACAGGGTTCTGCGGCGGAGACCAATGTAAACATCCTTACCACCATTGACCATAATCCCGCCAGTGGGATAGCGCGAATTTCAAGAGAGATCATGTCTGACATCATCGTGCTGGATTGGCCCAAAAGGACAACAGGTTTCATTGATAAACTCGGCTGGAAGAAAGGAGAACACATCAGGGTGGAGAACGTTTTAAGCAATACCGATAAAAGTACTTTTGTATGTCATCTCGAAAAGCTTTTGATAATACATAAGAAAATAGTGCTTATTGTGCCGCCGCTTGCAGAGCATGAAAATGGTTTTGAACAGTGGCTGATGAAGATTTCAAAATTAGGGCAGGAATTAAGTATTCCTATTCAACTGTATTGTAATGAAGTGACAGATAAAGCGATAGAAAAAGTAAAGGAGAAAATGAAACTGTCCGCTTCCGTTTCCATCACCCATTTTACCGATTGGGAAGATTTTCTCATTTTAGCAAGAGATATTGATGAAGACGATCTGATGATATTGGTTTCGGCGCGAAGGGGTGCTGCGTCTTATATGCCTATACTGGAAACCCTTCCTTTTAAACTGGAAAAACATTTTAGCGCTAATAGCCGCATTATAATATATCCGCAACAATTCAGCCAGGATTACCTTATTGAGCGCTTTGAAGATATCAACGCTGAACCGCTGAATAAAGGTATTGAAACCCTTCAGAAGATCGGTAAGGGGATTGGCAATATCTTCAAAACAGAAAGTGACGATTAAGAAACAGGGTCTATAAGAAAGTGTCAAGCAGCGGTTATATTCCGAAGGCCTTCTGTATTTCTCTTACTTTGTCCAGTTTTTCCCAGGTGAATAATTCAACCTGTACTTTTTTAGTTTTTCCATTTGGTGCAGTGAAGACTTTGGTTACTTTTTGCGGCTTTCTTCCCATGTGGCCGTATGCTGCTGTTTCACTGTAGATCGGTCTGCGGAGCTTCAGTCTCTTTTCTATGAAATAGGGACGCATATCGAACAGGCTCTCAACTATTTTACTGATTTGCCCGTCCGTTAAATTGACTTTGGCGGTATTGAATGTGTTTACGTTAATACTGGTTGGCCTGGCTACTCCGATTGCATAAGATACCTGCACCAATACTTCTTCGGCTACACCTGCCGCCACTAAGTTCTTCGCAATGTGCCGCGTAGCGTAGGCTGCTGACCGATCTACTTTAGAGGGGTCTTTCCCACTAAATGCACCACCTCCGTGTGCGCCTTTTCCGCCATAAGTATCTACAATGATCTTTCGTCCGGTTAAGCCGGTATCTCCATGCGGTCCCCCAATTACGAATTTTCCCGTGGGGTTGACATGGTATTTTATCTGGTCGTTGAAAAGCTTCGCGTATTTCCTGTATTTTTTTCTGACGCGCGGGATGAGGATATTCAGGATATCTTTTTTGATTTGCTGCTGCATGGCCACTTCGGAATCAAATTCGTCGTGTTGCGTCGAAATAACGATGGTGTCAATGCGAACCGGCTTATTGTGGTCATCGTATTCCAGTGTCACCTGACTCTTGGCATCCGGTCGCAGATATTGAATTTGCTTATTTTCTCTTCTGAGATTTGCCAGTTCAATCAGTAATTTATGAGCGAGATCCAGGGCTAAAGGCATATAGTCTTCCGTCTCATTGGTGGCATAGCCGAACATCATACCCTGATCGCCCGCTCCCTGGTCTTCTTTATTCTTTTTGTCTACTCCCTGGTTAATATCGGCTGATTGCTCGTGGATAGCAGATAGCACACCGCAGGAATGAGCTTCAAATTTGTATTCGCTTTTCGTATATCCAATCTTCCGGATAACATCACGTGCGATCTCCTGTACATCGAGATAAACCCTGGAATTTACTTCTCCCGCAAGCACAACCTGTCCGGTGGTGACGAGCGTTTCACACGCAACTTTACTGTTTGGATCGAAAGCCAGAAAATGGTCAATTAAGGCATCGGATATTTGATCGGCAACCTTATCAGGATGCCCCTCGGAAACACTTTCAGAAGTAAATAGGTATGACATTTCGGTAATCTGGTTTAACTCAAAAGAGGAATTTCAGGCACGGCGACGCAAAGATAAGAAGCAGCAGGTTAAATCTTTGAATAAATTATCCTTAGTCGCATAGGATGCAATGGGTTGCTTCCGCCGCCGACAATTGTCCTTCCTTTTGCTATTTGAGCATTGATTCGAAAAGCGATTCGATTGGCGGTTACTATTGAACCTGATTCTTTGGGATAAGTATAATAGTCAAGTGCGGTGTGGGGTGCAGACAGCCGGAAGGCGTAATTTTTCCCTTGTTTGGTCACTTTATTCTGAACGTATCGCGTAATATTAAAAAAATACTTCCCGTATTTCAGATATCCTCCAAAGTCCAGGGAATTAAAAGTATAGTTGTTAAAAGAAAAATTGAAATCATCCGGAATGGTCAGAAAGCGATTGCCCGTGCTGTCAATCAGATCCAGGAACAGAAGATCCGGAACCCTGAACAACTCATTACCGGATGCGTCAATGGGATCAAACAATAGCTCCGCACGATGGATAATACTGTTTTGCAGGGTATCCAGACCGGGGATGTTCAGAATAGCATAGGAGCCGGGTGACGACTGAAGATAAATTTGCTCTGCATCGGTAACCGGTGTTGTATAATCCAGGTTCGCATACCCGTAATTGGGAGTTCGATGTATAACATTCGCAGAATAGCTTGTGTACTTACGGGTTACATAGATAGAAAAATCAGCGGACAGCGTGTCAACGCCGGTGCTTTTTCTTGTTCTGTAATAACAGGTGAGTTTTGTGTTTTCATCGTTCAGGTTATAATAGGTTAGCGCTGCCCTTTCCGGCGTTCCGGCGTCCACTCGTATAGCCAATCCGTTAAACGCTTTTTGAAAGGCAGAATCCCTGTTGACGGAAGTATACACGGTATTGGTATCATAATTGGCAAAACGCATCCCAAGTGATGGATTCAATGGAATTCGAAGCAGGTTGCTCACTTCCTGGGTATCACTCTTGATGATGATGGTTTTGGCGTCGTCAATCGTGTTTAAAGCGATAGAAGCGCTACCGAGTTCGGTAAGGGCAGTGGTGAAGCCCGGATGACTGATAAAATATCCGGAGCTGTCTTTGAAGTCGGGGTCAATGATCTCAGATACCGTAAAGTGTTGTACCGAATTGCTGTCTCCAAATGCGCCGGTATATGCTAAGCTTAGGACGACAGAGTCTATTGCTACCAAACTATCTCTGGTTCCAAATGGATATTGCGCCGTGGAACTCGGGACAATTCCAAAATAAATCTCAGCCTCGGTTTTTCCAAATTCCGGATCGTCTTCTATCACACCCAGTGCGTGGTCATCGGTATAGGTAATGACGGACGAATCGTTCGTCACATAGTTATCGGAAAAAACCCTGAGGATGGTTTCGAAAGTATGTACGTTATCCACAACCGGCAAGAGGTCCGTTCCGATATCTGTTGGAGTAATCTTGGTACAATGTAAATTTATTAATAATGCGAATAGTCCAAGTCCGGCCGAAGGCAACAGAGATTTCAACTTCACCTGATGTGTTTTTGGTAGAGGAATTTTAGAGGAGCGAAATTAG
>JACFNM010000208.1 GCA_019454915.1 Chitinophagaceae bacterium | reverse complement strand
TCAATGTGCCCGGACCGTTCATGTCATTGATGGTCGTAAAAGCCGCATCCTCCAGGGCGTCAAAAAGAACGACCTGTCTTTCCACATACTGTACAAAGCGGAAAAGCAGGTCCAGCCTCTCTTCCTCCTTTACATAAGAAGTGTGTTTATCAAAAAACTCTTCAATAATCCGGGACGGACTTAGTTTGTTTTCATATCCTTCCTCACAATTATTTAGCAAAAGCGACAAAAGAATACCGGTTTTTTCTATCCTGTGAAAAGGAAGAGAAGTGAATAAGCTGTTGTAAATCTGAAACTTTCTACCAACCAAATTTTGAAATTGCGTCAGCGCCAGCGATGGTGAATTGGGCATGTGTCTCTTAATGATTAATTCTTCATGAAAGTCCTAAAAATCCGGTTTTAATCTATCAAAACTGAGAGAAAATAACAGGATACTATGTGACAGGCATAACGTTTTGCGGCCGTGAAATTAGTTAAAAAATACATTTTTCCGGCAAATAACTTATTTGTGCCTGGAGATTAGGGTGGGACGGAATCATTTTTTGACCGTTTTTTTTCTTTTATTTGTAATTATCTAAATCTGTTTTATCTTCGCCCCCTCAAAATGATAATGGCACGTTTCAATTCAAATACGATATTTCCTGCCTCTGCTCCATTCTCAGCAGTGCCCGCAACCATTATCATCACTAGCACCACCACCCTCCCATGAGGGTATAAGTATGTATATAATCTTTTGGGCCCCGCGGCTTCGGTCAGTTGAAAAAATAAATCAATACACAATCATTTTTATATTAAACAGGATATATGCAGGTGTTGAAATTTGGCGGCACTTCGGTTGGAAGCGCTGAAAACATAAAAAAAGTCATCTCAATCGTTCTCGAAAAAAAAGAAAAAGAAAAAACTATCGTCGTGGTGTCTGCCATGAGCGGAACCACCGATGCGCTGCAGAATGCCGGCAAAAGTGCAGCCACGGGAAATGAACAATTCAGAGAGGAGTTGAAAGTAATCGAACAGCGACATTTAGATACCGTAAAACATTTAATTCCGGTCCAGCATCAAAGTCATATCCTGAGCCTGGTAAAAAAGCTGTGTAATGAAATAGAAGATGTTTGTAACGGCGTTTACCTTCTGGGCGAGTTTTCATTCAGAACCCAGGACAGGGTGATGAGCTACGGAGAATTGCTTTCATCCCAAATTATTGCGGCAGCCTTTAACAACCAGGGAGTAGCCGCTGCCTGGAAAGATGCCAGAGAACTCATTCAAACCAATGATGGTTTTGGCCATGCCACCGTAAACATGCCGGTAACCCGTAGCCGGATAAAAGACTTTCTTGCCATGTGTAAGGAAGATTTAATCATCATTCCGGGATTCATTGCTTCGAACAACCATCTCGAAACTACCACGCTGGGACGCGGCGGATCGGACTATTCCGCTGCTATCCTCGCTGCGGCAACGGACGCGCGGGTACTCCAAATCTGGACGGACGTTCCGGGAATGATGACCGCCGATCCCCGATGGGTAAGCGGAGCGAAAGTCATCCCTTCCATTTCTTATCAGGAAGCCATGGAACTTTCGCATTTCGGCGCACGGGTACTGTATCCGCCCACTATTCAGCCGGTTTTAAGAAAAGCAATCCCGGTATCCATCAAAAATACTTTTGACCCCGAAGCAGCGGGAACTTTGATCCAAAAAAAGTCAGCCTCCAATGGCAATGTCATCCGTGGAATTTCGAGCATAAATAATATCGCTCTCATCAGCCTTGAAGGAAGTGGTATGATTGGCGTACCCGGATTTTCAAGAAGGCTGTTTGGCGCTTTGTCGGAAGCAGAAATCAACGTGGTACTGATCACCCAGGGATCTTCCGAACACTCCATTTGCGTGGGCGTGGAGGAAGCCGTGATTGAAAACGCCCGGGAAGTGGTGGACGAAGAGTTTGCGGATGAAATCACCCTGGAGAAAGTGCAGCATTTGCAGGTTGAAACCGGACTCTCCATCGTGGCGCTCGTTGGAGAAAACATGAAGAGTCAGCCGGGCATCAGCGGAAAGATGTTTGGCGCATTAGGCAGAAACGGCGTGAACGTGAGAGCAATAGCGCAGGGGTCTTCAGAGCGTAATATATCTGCCGTAATCTCTACCAAAGATGTACGCAAGGCGGTTAACGTGCTTCACGAAGAATTCTTTGAAACTACGCGAAAGGAAATACACCTTTTCATTGCCGGAACCGGTAACGTAGGAAGCAAACTGCTGTTGCAGCTACAGCAGCAGAAGGACTGGCTGGCGCAGCAGATGCGTATTAATATTCGCGTAACGGGTCTGGCCAACAGCCGTAAAATGCTCATCAATGACGAAGGAATTCATTTTTCCAACTGGAAAGAAGACCTCTCTAAAGGAGAAGAAGCCGACATGGATGCATTTGTGGATATCATTATCAGCAAGAACTTTCGCAACGCTATTTTTATAGACATGACGGCCAGTAAAAAAGTGGCAGGAGTTTACGACAGGCTTCTGCAAAAGAGCGTTTCCGTGGTAGCCTGCAATAAAGTGGCCGCTTCCTCCACCTTCGAATATTATCGGAAACTGAAGGACCTGGCAAGAATCCATAACTGCCTTTATCTTTTCGAAACCAATGTAGGCGCTGCACTGCCGGTAATCGGTACGCTCAATGATTTGTTGAGAAGCGGCGATAGAATTCGCCGGATAGAAGCCGTCCTGAGCGGAACTCTCAATTTTGTATTTAATCATTATGATGGAAGCAGAAGTTTTGCCGAAGTGGTAAAACAAGCGCAGGACGAAGGCTATA
Organism: Chitinophagaceae bacterium; assembly: GCA_019454915.1. Taxonomy (GTDB): domain Bacteria; phylum Bacteroidota; class Bacteroidia; order Chitinophagales; family Chitinophagaceae; genus Agriterribacter. The sequence goes on along the minus strand of JACFNM010000208.1, from coordinate 4,573 downwards.
CGGAACCCGACCCCCGGCTTGACCTCACCGGCACCGATGTGTTGCGCAAGATTCTAATCCTCGCAAGAGAATCGGGTTCCCAACTGGAGATGTCGGATATCACCTGTCGTGGTTTTTTGCCCGAAAGCTGTTTATCCGGAGACGTACACCATTTTTATGAAGAACTGAAGAAACAGGAGCCTCATTTTAAAAAATTATACGATGATGCTGCAGCCGCAAACTGCAAGCTTAAATTTGTGGCAAAATTTGAAGATAGCAAAGCCGTTGCCGGGCTGGAGCATATTGCTCCCGAACATGATTTATATCATTTGTACGGGAAGGATAACATTGTGTTATTTTATACCGAACGTTATCCGGAGCAACCGCTGGTAATCAAAGGAGCGGGAGCAGGAGCAGAAGTAACAGCCTCAGGTGTTTTTGCAGACATCCTCAGAGCTACCGCTTCCTGACGAGCAATAAACGTTAAACACGCGAATAACAAATTATCTATGGCATCCAATCAACAAAATAGCGCCAGTTCCGCCGAGATACAGCTTGAAGACCACCCTCATCAATTACCGGATCTGCAGGAACTGCTGACACGCTCCTGCACGGTTCACGCTCCAGGCACCGTGGCTAACCTGGTTTGTGGGTTTGACGTTCTGGGATTGGCTTTGAACAATCCTTACGACATCATGACGCTGAAAATCATCGAAGAACCGGTGGTGGTGATTCATAATAAAGACGAATACAATCTTCCCGAGGATCCGCAGAAGAACGTAGCGGGTGTCGCACTCATCGCCATGATAGAGAAACTGGACAAAAAGTTCGGATTCGATGTGACTATCGAAAAGAAGATCATGCCCGGCAGCGGCATAGGGTCAAGCGCAGCCAGTTCAGCGGGCGCCGTTGTAGCGGCAAACGCTTTGCTGGACAATACTTTTAGCCGGGCCGATTTGGTACAGATGGCTATGCTGGGCGAAAAGCTGGCATCCGGCGTCAAACACGCCGATAATATAGCTCCCTGCATATATGGAGGTGTTACACTCATCCGAAGTATTCATCCGCTGGATATCGTGAGCGTACCTGCGCCACCGTTATTTGTAACCCTTGTCCATCCGCAAATAGAAGTGCGCACTGAAGATGCAAGGCAAATCCTGAGAAAACAGATTTTACTCAAGGATGCCATTCGCCAGTGGGGGAATATTGCCGGATTAGTAACCGGGTTCATGAAAAGCGATTATGAACTTATCAGCCGTTCTCTGGAAGATGTGATTATAGAACCTGTACGGAGCATCCTCATACCGGCTTTTTCGGAAGTGAAAACCCGAAGCCTTGAAGCCGGCGCATTGGGCGGCGGTATTTCTGGTTCAGGACCCTCTATTTTTATGCTGAGTCAAACAAAAGAAACCGCCTTGCTTGTGGAGCAGAAGATGAAGGAGGTATATGGCGATACCGGCATCCCCTTCCATACGCACGTAACGACCGTCAATCCGGAAGGTGTAAAACGTATATAATCATATGAATACCGGTGATCCCAGCCTGTTTTTTTCAGGCAGTTGAATCCCCAAAATTATAACGCCAATGAAATATTATAGCCTCAACGGACAATCTCCCAAAGTGGGGTTTAAAGACGCCACCATCCGGGGGCAGGCGCCTGATAAGGGACTATATTTCCCCGAAAGTCTGCCCCGTCTCACGGAAGACTGGCTGAACCGATTTCCCCATATGAGCAATGAAGATATTGCATTTGATGTAATTCGACCTTACGTGGAAAATGAAATCCCTGAAGACGAACTGAGACGTATTATTGCAGAGACGGTAAATTTTCCTACCCCCCTGGTTCGGATCAATGACCGTATTTCCGCACTCGAACTTTTCCATGGACCAACACTCGCTTTTAAAGATACCGGCGCAAGATTTATGAGCAGATGCCTGGGATATTTTGCAAAAGCAGAGCATGAGAAAATTACGGTTTTGGTGGCTACCTCGGGCGATACCGGTGGTGCCGTGGCTCACGGCTTCTACGGCGTCGATGGCGTAGAAGTCGTTATCCTTTACCCTTCGGGAAAAGTGAGCAGCGTACAGGAAAAACAACTAACCGCACTGGGAAAAAACATCCATGCACTGGAAATAAACGGCACATTTGATGATTGTCAGCAAATGGTGAAGCAGGCTTTTGCAGATAGCTCGGTTACCGCGAAAAGAAAACTCACCTCTGCCAATTCGATTAACATAGCACGCTGGCTACCCCAGCAATTCTACTATTTTTTCGCTATTAAGCAGTGGGAAGACCTCAAGAATCCTCCGGTCATTTGCGTACCCAGCGGAAACTTTGGCAACATTTGTGCAGGTATCCTCGCGCACTTATCCGGGTTGCCCATCAAACACTTTATCGCAGCCTGCAATAGCAATGACGTTGTACCCCGCTATCTGCACAGTGGTCAATACCATCCCGAAAAAGCCGTACCCACGTTGTCCAATGCGATGGATGTGGGTAATCCGAGTAACTTCATTCGTGTGCTTCAATTATTGGAGAATAATTTTGCCCGGATAAAAAAGCTACTCTCCGGCTACTCTATCACCGACCGGGAAACGACCAGCATCATCCGGTCGGTATGGCAGGAAACGGGTTACCTCCTTGACCCACACGGCGCGGTTGGCTATCTCAGCCTGCAACGTTACCTGGATGAAAATCCCAATCAAAAAGGATGCTTTCTTGAAACAGCCCATCCTGTAAAATTCTATGATGTGATTGAACCGGTTATTCAGGAGAAGGTTCCTGTTCCGGCATCCGTGCAGGCATTGATAAACCTTCCCAAAAAAAGCACGCCTATGGGTGCCGATTATGAAGAACTGAAGAATTATTTGTTAAAAAATTAGGCCGGGAAATTTAGCTCCCGACAAGTTTTTATTAGCCGGAATCTTTCGATATTTGCTATCGGGAGTGGAATGTTATGCATGATATTGAACCGTTCTATAACTGGCGTCATTTATATACTTCTGAGGACGACCCACGATCACCTTTTTTGGGCAGAGAGTATAGTGAGTTTGTGTTTTCTCAAACCGTCTACAACTATTATATCCATCCGCAATGGGATGAATTTGGATCACGAACCCTCTACATGAAAATATTATATGCGGATTATGATCAGGGCTATGCGATTATCGAGTTGTTAGGAGAATGGAATGACACCATTGAAAATGATATTCAAACGTTACGCAGAGAAGTTACGGATGTATTGTACCGTGAAAACATAACCAAATTCATTTTAATCGGAGAAAATGTTTTGAATTTTCATAGCAGTGATGATTGTTATTATGAAGAATGGTTTCAAGAGACGGAAGAAGAGGGGGGATGGATTGCAATGGTCAATTTTCCCGAGCAATCCCAGCATGACTTTAAGAAGGCTAAACTCCACCGTTTTGTACAATTGTTAGATATCGTTCATTGGCGTACCCTGCAACCGCATCATCTTTTTCAACTCGTAGACGACCTTCTTTTCAAACGTCTTGAAGGATAAAAATTTACACAAGCTGTCTTTTATCGGTTTTGTGTGTTATTTTTGTTAAACATCTTTTTTCAAACCATCTCTTCTGACTATGACCTGGAAACAACTTTTCACCTCTTCAGTAGGCAAGAAACTCATCATGGGATTTACAGGCGTTTTTCTCATTCTTTTTCTTATCGTGCACGTCGGATTGAATGCCTGTATTTGGGCAAACGACGATGGCGCCATTTTTAAAAAGGCAGCGCATTTTATGGGGGAAACCATCGTTCCGCGTATCCTTGAAATCGGGTTATTCCTGGGAATCATATTGCATATCATACAAGGGATGACGCTCGAGATTCAAAATAAAAGGAAAAGAAGTGTCGGTTACCAGATTCCATTGGGAAACAGAGGCAGCAAATGGTATAGCCGTAGCATGGGTCTTTTGGGCACGCTGATTTTACTTTTCCTAATCATGCACATTTATCATTTCTGGACACCAAGCCGGCTTGGCGGTATTGGTAATATTCACGAACTAAGTGTGGTAGAGTACAACGGAAAAGAATACCTCAATTTATACGGAGAGATGGTCACCGTATTTCAATCGCTAATCGTTGTGATTTTATATGTGCTCGGATGTATTTCGCTGGCTTATCACTTAATGCACGGGTTCCACAGCGCATTCAGGACGCTGGGGCTGCATAATCAGCGCTATGTACGCATCGTACGCTCCTGCGGCGTGGCATTTTCAATTATCGTGCCGTTAGCATTTGCCATGATGCCGGTCTCCGTTTATCTCGGCTGGGTAAGTTAACTAACGAACCGTACCCCGGAGATGAAAAGACAGTACCGATAAACCGATAAGTGGCAACAACCTATTTTTGACAGATTTTAATAAACTATCAACGTTTGTACCATGATACTGGATTCAAAAATTCCTTCAGGACCTGTAGAACAAAAATGGAACAATTATAAAGGGCATGCTAAACTGGTCAACCCTGCCAACAAGCGCAAACTGGAGGTGATAGTGATAGGCACGGGGCTGGCGGGTGCATCTGCAGCAGCCTCTCTCGGTGAACTTGGCTACCGGGTGAAAGCTTTCT
>JACFNM010000207.1 GCA_019454915.1 Chitinophagaceae bacterium | reverse complement strand
ATCATTAGCCAATACCAGTACCAGCATACTAAACACAAACAGGTTCATATAGGCGAAGAAGCGCGAATAGCCCTCATCTTCCCTCATATACTCCGCAGAAAACAGATGAATAAAGAACCCTACGAATGTGATAACGAAAATGAAGGTCAGCGATAGTGCATCAAGGTGAAGCGTCATCTCCGGATGAAAACTGCCTATGCTGAACCAGGTCCACAGATGCTGTTCTACTACCGTTCCCGGTGTAGTATGGCTGATAAAATCAAAGCCGACAATCAGTGTAATCAGCGCAGAGATGCCTACGGTACTGATGCCAATAGCCGGTACCAGTTTCCGGGGCATCTGCTTTCCAAACAAAGCAAGGACTAAATACCCCGCCAGGGGTAAAAAAGGAATCAGCCAAAGTATACTCGAAGTATTCATACGCTTGCAGTTTCAAACATTTAATCTCTTAATTGGTTCATGGCGTCTGTATCTATCGTTTTCTTCAGGCGATACATTTGTAAAATCAAAGCCAACCCCACTGCCACTTCTGCGGCAGCCATCGCCAGAATAAAAATCAACATCACCTGTCCGTCTGCCTGCCCGTGATGGGCGCCCGCCAGCACGAACGCAAGTCCGGCAGCGTTAAACATAATCTCAACGCTCATCAGCATAAACAAAATATTACGGCGTGTAATCACACCTAACAGTCCCGTTAAAAATAAAAGGCCTGCTAAAATTAATCCGCTATGAATAGGCAGTTCATTCATTTCATTAATCGTTTGCTTGTTGTAAATAACGATGATATTCCCGCTTCTTTTCTTTTCCAATGTGATAAGCGCCTACAATGCCCGACATCAGCAGCATGCCCGTCAGCTCCACCGCCAGAACATATCCGCCGAACAGAGAGCCCGACACCTGTGCAGCATCAATCACCTGCAAACTGCCCGAACCCGACGTACCCTTATAGGAATAAAATACATAAATCAACTCACACAGCAGGATGAGGCATAACACTGCCGGAATAATCCATGCACCAAAACTCATCAGTTGAGATTCTCTTTCTGTACTGTCTTTTCCGAGGTTGAGCATCATAATAGCAAAAATGAATAACACCATAATTGCTCCGGCATACACAATCACTTCCAACGCTGCAACAAAAGGCGCCCCGGAAATAAAAAATATGACGCTCACCGCCAACAACGATACAATCAAATACAGCAGGGCATGAACGGCATTCTTTCTCGTTACCACCATCACGGTGGAAAAAAGTGCCACTAAGGAAGCGATATAGAAAATGATAGTCATTCGGATAGTCTTATTGTTTAAGGGATTAAAGTCCTCACATCCACTGGTTCACTTTCGTTCTCTCCGCCACCTTTGGGTTTTACGCCTACGGCTACCCCGGCCTGGTCGTAATAGCTGTAACCATGATACTTGCCCATGCCGTCAATTAAAAGATGTTCCTTTTCATACACCAGACTCTGACGATTATATTCACTCATTTCAAAATCAGGAATCAGTTGTATAGCATAGGTTGGGCAGGCGTCTTCACACAAGCCGCAAAATATACACCTGGAGAAATTAATTCTGAATATCTCCGGATATCTTCTTCCGTTTTCATCCTCTGTAGCCTGCAGAGAAATGCAGTCGGTAGGACAAACCGCAGCACAAAGGTTACACGCCACGCATCTTTCATTATTATCGGGGTCGCGGGTCAGCACAATTCTCCCTCTCCATCGGGGAGCTAAATAAGGTTTTTCTTCAGGATATTTTATGGTTACTCTTTTTTTAAACATTTTAAGAAAAACCATCCATAATGAGCGAACACTACTTAACATGGCAAAAGTTTTAATGATTATAAAGAACAACAGCGCCTGTTACCAGCACATTCAACAGAGCCAGCGGCAATAACAATTTCCACCCGTAACTCATCAACTGGTCATACCTCGGCCGCGGTAATGTGGCGCGCAACAGAATAAAAAACAATATGAATGAAAACATTTTTATCAGAAACCATACAATGGGCGGCAGAAAAGCAGGTCCCAGCCAACCGCCAAAAAACAATACCGTTATCATAGAAGAAACCAACGTAATTCCTAAGTATTCTCCCACGAAAAACATCCCAAACTTCATCCCGGAATATTCAGAGTGGAAACCGGCAATTAACTCGCTTTCTGCTTCCGGTAAGTCAAAGGGCAAACGGTGGGTCTCTGCTATCCCGGCTATAAGGAATATAACAAAGCCTACAAATTGCGGAATGACGAACCACATACCCTTCTGCGCATTTACAATTTCGGTCATATTAAAAGAACCGGCCAATAAAACAACACCCATCAGTGATAATCCCATAAACACTTCATACGAAATCATCTGAGCGGCTCCGCGCACGCCCCCTAACAAAGAATATTTATTATTGGATGCCCAACCGGAAAGGACAATGGTATAAGCGCCCAAAGAAGACATCGCCAGAAAGAACAGTAATCCAATATTCAAATCGGCCACAACGACACCCGGAGCAAAAGGGACTATCGCAAAACTCATCAGTACACTCAGCATAATAATTGTTGGTGCAATAACAAATACTTTTTTATCCACGAACGGAGGAATCCAGTCTTCTTTAAAGAATATCTTTACCATGTCTGCCAATACCTGGAAGATTCCAAAAGGTCCTACCCTGTTTGGTCCCAGTCGTTGCTGCCATACGGCCAGCATCTTCCGTTCTACATAAATGAGTCCGGCAGCAATGGTTACCGTACCCAACAATACACCAACGATGATTAATATCTGAGCCAACGTCTCATTCATAATCCTTGTTTAATTGTGTTATAATACACTATTTTAATTCTACACTCCTCTCTCCAGTTCTCCTTTAAAGGGGAACCTCCATCCTACCGTATCTTTAAAGCCATAAGGCAACAGCACAACATTATCCGGCAGACTATTATCCACTTTAACCGGCAGGGTAATCGTCGCCGACTGATGACGAACGCTTATTTTGTCTGCACCCTGCAATCCGGCTTTTTCCAGCGCCTTGTCTGACACAGCAATATAGACATCCGGAATACGCTTTTCAATCGCCGGGCTCATGGCGCTCATCTCTCCCGAACCGAAAATATGCCAGGAAGGCAGCACTTCGTATCTACCGCTATTATTACCTGCGGAATTCACTTCAAATCTTGTGATACCATTTTCGTTGGGCTCAATTAATCTCAGGCCCGGATTACCACCGTGCAGATCTCCTCCCACTTCAATCTGATATTTATTGATAGATTGTATAGAGTTCCACCCCGGCGACCAGTAAAACGGGATATCTGCCGATGGTGGCTTTCCATGATACCCTTCCATCGTATAGGTGAGCGGAGAATCGTTATCCACCGGTGGCTTTCCTTCATGCACGCTCACATGTGCATTCATAGACGTTCGTCCGCTAAAACGATGAGTTTGCCGCGGAATTTTTTGCGTACCTATTCTGAAGTCAGCAGCGGGCGCTAATGTTTTAATCTTTTCAAGCGCAGGATTCGCTTCCAGCATTTCCCGTATAATATCATCATAGGGTCTGGCTTCCTCCGTTTGGTTTATCATCATATCCAGCCAGGCCCAGCTACTCCGCATATCATTATTCGGCTTGAACACCTGGTAATACCGTTGTGCCCTGCCTTCATTATTCACCATTGTACCATCCGATTCGGCAAAAGTACCGGCCGGTAAAATAAAGTCGGCCTCCTGAGTGCACTCATTCTCCATGGAATCAATGAGGATCGTCTTATGACAATGGCTCAAAAAATCAGAAGCCGTTTGATTGTCCGTTCTGTAAAACAGATTCGTTTCGAGCACAACAGCCGTCAAATCTTTTTCGTTGTTCACCCTGCTTATAGCATCATCTAATGAACCCGCCGCACCTAACATAGCCAGTCCCATCGAATTGGCTTCCGGCACAGCATATACTATACCCACTTCTCTTCCCGCATCCTTTAAAGCTCCCGCGATATTAGCAGCAGCTTGAACAATGGACTTACTCATCATGCCCGTACCGGATACTATCAGGGGTTTTTCAGAAGCTAATAATGCCTGTGCCACCTGATGAGAAAATCCTCCACTTTGATTATCGCCACTTCCACTTCTGATCTCATTCGTAATGGCTTCGCTTAGCTTCAGCAGACTATTTGTATCGCCATGATAAACGGAGGTTGAAACTTCTTCCAACTTCGTGGCATAACCCGTTGCTAAGAAGAAAGGACCTTTCTCATCCTGCACCACTTCGCGAATCGCAGCATCGTTCCAATGCTGGATTCTCAGGGCATAGGCTTTCTGCTTGGGCAGTGTCTTAGCGGTCTGACGCAGTCCCAAAGCCATCATCGGCGCTGTATTGGTTACATCTTCACCTAACACAAATACCGTATCAAAATCTTCCATCTCTTTCAAAGAAGGCGTTCTCACTTTCCCTTCGCGCAATACCCGCAATACTTCGTTTATCACATCGGCCTCATTGGAGGGGATTCCCTGGTAGAAGTTTTCGGCGCCCACCAACCGCTTCAGCATAAAATTAGATTCCAGGGAAGCGCGGGGTGAACCGATGCCAATCATCTTAGGGCGCGAAGCTATGTGCGCTTTTACGGAAGAGACGGGGTCTGAACCCGAACTTGCATCTTTCTGCGCTGCACGGGTCAATCTTTTTTCATCATTGACATATTCGTAACCAAAACGTCCCCGGTCACAAAGAAAATAACCATTTACGTCTCCGTTAAAACGGGTCATCACCCTACGCATCGTACCATATCTTTCAGAAGCGAGAATATTACAGCCCACTGAACATTGATGACAAACAGAAGGCGCACTCGTTAAGTCCCACTTACGCGTAAAATGCTTTTTGAGTGTCTTATCGGTAAATACACCGGTAGGACAAACCTCCACCAGGTTGCCGCTGAATTCATTTTCGAGGGTTCCGGGTTCACTCCTTCCGAAATATACGCGGCCCGCGGAAGCGAATACGCCGAAGTCTTTGCCTCCTGCATAATCATTATAAAACCGAACACAACGGTAACACTGAATACACCGGTTCATCTCATGATTCAGAAACGGTCCCAAATCCTGGTTGATATGTGTTCTCTTCTTAAACCGGTAACGACGATAATTGTGCCCGCTCATTACCGTCATATCCTGCAAATGACACTCACCCCCCTCATCACAAACCGGGCAGTCGTGCGGATGATTAATCATCAATGATTCTATATTTCCCGCCCTGAAATCTTTAGACTTCTGGTCATTAATAGAAATCCGGGTACCATCAGTGGCGTCCAGCATACAGGCCATGGTGATTCTTCCCCTGGTATCATTTTCATCGCGATAATTCGTAACGGCACATTGGCGGCAAGCTCCAACAGAGTGCATGGCAGGATGCCAGCAAAAATAGGGCAGGTCTAATCCCAGTGAAAGGGCGACCTCCAGCATATTTTTTCCGTTGGGGACTTCGTATTCAATATTGTCTATAAACACTTTAGCCATAGTCTTCCTTATTATTTTTCGCTACAGTTATCCATGCTGGTACTTGCAGCGATGTGTGTGTATATGCTCATCAAAATCCTCCCTGAAATGTTTCAGCGCACTTTGCAAAGGTTCCATAGCTCCCGGCGCCAGAGCACAGAACGTATTCCCCGGTGCGTTGTAATGCGTTTGGAAAGTAAGATGGTCAATATCTTCCGGCTTCCCGTTTCCTTCCTCCAGCGCCAGAAGAATCTTCGCCGTCCAGGGAAGTCCTTCCCGGCATGGCGTACACCATCCACAGGATTCCTGTGCGAAAAATTGTTCCAGATTCAGGCACATCCCCACGGGGCAGGTCTTATCATCCATCACGATGATGGTTCCGGTACCCATCCTGCTGCCGGCTTTCGCCACTTCTTCAAAATCCAGTTTAATATTCATCTGGTCCGGTGTTAAAAAATCGGTAGAGGCGCCTCCCGGTAACAGACCTCTCAGTTTATATCCATCCTGCATACCGCCTGCATGCTCTTCTATAACTTCTCCCAATGTAGTTCCAAGGGGTAGCTCCCAAATTGCGGGACGCTTTACCTTACCGCTGGCTCCATATAGTTTGGTGCCTCCCCCTCCTTCTGACTTACTCAGCGATATATACCACTGTGCTCCTTTCGCCAGTATGTGAGGAATATTACTGAAGGTTTCCACATTGTTTACGATGGTGGGTTTACCAAACAAACCGCTCACTTGCGGGAACGGCGGCTTGTTACGGGGATTAGCCCGCTTACCCTCTAAGGCATTTAACAAAGCCGTTTCTTCTCCACAGATATACCTGCCCACGCTGGTGTGTAAATCCATCTCCAGAGAAAAAGGGCTGCCTAAAATATTTTTCCCGAGATATCCGGCTTCATAAGCCTCATTGAGCGCGTATTGAATCCTTTTGGCCGCTTCATGATATGCCCACCTTAAGAAGATGTAGCTCATACTTGCACCTATTGCATAAGCACTGATAATCATACCCTCAATTAACTGGTGCGGGTTTCCTTCCACCAGCAGCCTGTCTTTAAAAGTACCCGGCTCCATTTCATCTCCATTCGCCACAATATATTTCGGTGAGGGAGCATTGTCACCCATTGGTACAAAACTCCATTTCACTCCGGTTGGAAAGCCGGCGCCTCCCCGACCCCGAAGCTTTGAATCCTTAACCACATTCATCACATCAGCAGGCGAAACCTTTAGAGCATTTCTAAGCCCCTGGTATCCGCCCACCGCTTCGTATTCTTTCAACGATAAGGGTGTACCGTCCTGTTTTATATGTTCCGTTAAGGGTCTTTCCATTTTTAATTATTCATATTTTGCCAATATTTCGTCTAACTGGTCCGGCTTTAAATCGCGGTACAGGTCTTCATCTATAATCATCGCCGGGGCGTGGTCACAGGTGCCGAGGCAGGGTATCGGAAGAAACGTAAATCGGTCATCTTTGGTAGTCATTCCAAAGTCTATCTTCAACTTATCTTTCAGGGCCTTCTTGATTTCTTCATAACCCATAATCCAGCAGCTTACACTATTACATAACAAGATCACGTGTCTGCCCACGGGCCTTCTGAAAATGATGTTGTAAAAAGTAGCCACGCTGTCAATTTCATGCACGCTCATCTCCAGTATTGGAGCAAGTTCCTGCAAGGCTTCATCAGATACCCAGCGATTATACTTTTGCACAATCTTCAGCGCATCTATACAAGCTGCCTGCTTATGCGGCAGATGATGAAATAATTTTTCTATTTCCTGCCTTGCCTCGTTTGATATCACTTGTGCTGTAACCATTCCATTCATTTTTTATCTGTCAATATCGGATAAAACAAAATCAACACTTCCCAATATAGCCATCAAATCGGCTATGGTATACCCTTTACTATATTGGGGAACGAACTGAATATGCGGAAAACTCGGGGTACGGATGCGGGTACGGTAGGACATCGTACTTCCATCGCTTACCAGATAATATCC
>JACFNM010000206.1 GCA_019454915.1 Chitinophagaceae bacterium | reverse complement strand
GCATTCAAGGTGTCGAAGATGGTTTCTATCAACAGGATATCTACGCCTCCCTCCTGCAGACCGCTAATCTGCGTATAATAGGCATTTGCCACCTCCTCAAAGGTCACTGCCCGGTAACCGGGATTGTTCACGTCCGGCGACAGGCTGAGTGTTTTGTTCAGGGGTCCTATAGCACCCGCTATCCACGCCTGTTTGCCTGATTCTTCAATTGCTTTTTTCGCACAGTGAACCGCTGCAACATTGAGCTCGTACGCCAGCGACTGCATTTCATAGTCCGCCTGGGCAATGGCGGTGCTGCTGAATGTGTTGGTTTCAATGATGTCGGCGCCCGCGTCGAGATATTTCTTGTGAATCTCAGTTATAATTTGAGGCTGCGTGATGCTTAATAAATCATTATTCCCTTTCACATCCAATTGCCAGTCTTTAAACCGCTGTCCACGGAAATCTGCTTCACTGAGTTTGTATTGCTGGATCATCGTACCCATGGCGCCATCTATAATCAGGATACGCCTGCTCAGTTCTTCCCGGATATTCTTCTTGTTTTTCATACCTTTTGTTTAACGATAAAGAAGCTATCGGATATTCATCCTATAGAATCATCCGCAACCCGGGCAGAACATAGCCGCTTTCCGTCGAAACAATAATTGAACTATAAACGTTGAAAAACTTAAGGAAGGTTTCTTTTGCGTTTATTAGTTCTGTTTTTTTGACAGGCTGAACAATAAACAAATCTGCCTGGTATTGGGATGCAAATGTATAATATGAATCGGAAAATAAAAAAACTTAATGGGAAACGTAATTTTCGACCGGCATCCGGTTTTGTAAACTCCTGCCAAGCGTAAGCTCGTCCGCATATTCTAACTCGCCTCCAAAGGAGATGCCCCGCGCAATAGTGGTGACCTTCAGGTTAAAAGGTTCCATTTTCTTCTGGATATAATATATCGTTGTATCGCCCTGGATATTAGGGCTGAGCGCAAAGATGAGTTCCGATACACCTTCCTTTTCTACTCTTTGGATCAATGATTCAATTTGTAACTGGTCGGGACCCACCCCATCCAAAGGTGAAATGATTCCTCCCAATACATGGTAAAGTCCGTTATATTGCTGGGTAGTTTCTATGGCGATTACGTCCCGTATATTCTCAACCACACAAATCATCTCCTTTTTCCGGGAGGGATTGCTGCAAATATTACAGATGTCACTGTCGGAAATATTATGACAAACAGCGCAGAACCGGAGTTCCTCTTTCATACGAGTGATGGCATCGTTGAACTGTTGTACCTCTTCCGGACTTTGTTTGATTAGGTGTAATACCAAACGCAGGGCAGTTTTTTTTCCGATGCCCGGTAAACGGGTAAATTCATTCACGGCTTTTTCAAGTAATAAGGAAGAAATCTGCATACTGCAAAGATATTGGGTTATCCTTAAAACGGATTCCGGCATTTTACAAATGAGCAAACCTGATAACGTCTGATTGTCATTTATTTACCTGAAGCCTCCACAGAGCCCCCGATTCGATCTGCCGGAGGTTGCAAAGGGAGTTCAATGGTGATTTCATTGTCCCAGTTTGCACGAATCGTATATTTTCTTGCGTTAGAAACGATTTTCTCCGGCTGAATCTTTAACCAGTAATTACCGGTATCCCACCGTCCATTACCGTTTTCATCATAAAGAATACGTATTTCATAATCACCAGGCGGGAACAGCGGGTAATTTACCTCTTTCCCCGTTACGGCTGCGGACTCCACTATTTTGTCTCCCTTATAGAAAAGCAGAACCGTGTGTTGAGCGGTATCAGAGTTCTGCAAACGAATCTTGAGCTTGCCGTAATCACTATTCTTTTTGGTTTGGAAGCGAATTGTGTCTGTTTTAGCCAGTTCTGTTCCGGAAGTATCCCGTGCCGCTTCTTTTTCGAGTACGCGGTAAAAATATTGTTCTTCTTTCCAGGGATAAGAAAGTGTGAATACTTTTTTTGACGTGTCTGATTCAAACTTTAACCCGCTAACCGGTTGAAACAAAGTATCGGTAAAATGTACTTTTTCTGTATCGAAGATGTCTAATGGCTCGCTGAAAGTGAGGGTTAAATTACTCAACAGGTCTTGTTGCCCGCCTTCGAGACTGGTGGAGTAGCTTAATTTCTTATCCTTTTTTGTCGTGGCGGATCCCGTAGGTCTCTTTTCTTCCGGTCCTTCCGCGAAAGCATATAATATTGGTTGAATATTTTCCGTTCCGATGGTCAGGATGCTATCATAGAAGGCGAACAGGTCGCTACCCCGCATATACATTTTTTGTCCTCCTTCATCTTTTAGCGCAAAAATATTATAGCGGCCGGGTGCAAGATTATTAAAACGAAAAACTCCTGAACTGTCTAAACGGGTAAAATAACGTGGTTTCTCTTTTGATACCGCTGAGTCTTCGAAATTCCTGTGGAGCATCACAATGAGTGTGCTGTCCGGGCGGCCGGTTTCCGCTACGATTACTTTTCCCATTAAACTGCTGCTATCCAGGTAGCTGCCGGTAGAGAATAGATAAGTAAACTGCCCTGCCGGATTTCCTTCATTAATATCTTTTAGTGATCTGCCGAAATTAATACTGTAAGAGGTGTTTTCCTCAAGCGTGTCTTTTATTTTAATGGTGACTTCTTTTAGTTTTGCTTCTATCAGAGGTGAAATTTTGGGAACGGGAGAGACAATTAATTGCGTTTCGGGGCGATCGAGTTGAACGTATTCATCAAATTTCAAGGTTATCTTATTGCCCGTGAAGTTGAGGGTAGAGTCCCGGGGAACGGCTGATAACATAACCGGGGGTAATGTATCCCTTGGACCGCCCGTAGGAGGTATAATCTGGGCACAGCCCGAAGCCAGTACCAGCCATTTATAAAGCAGTAAGGAGAGAACCGTAAATCCTGTAATCTTTTTCGTCATAGTGGATAGATGCGTTCTGCATTTGCAAACTTAGCAGGTTTACTGATTTACCGATGGATTATTCTATTAATAATAACCTAAGATGATCCGTTTTATAGGTAAGCTTTTTGGAACGGCGCTACAAATGCCGGTTATGGAGCGAAAGGATCAGTTATCCGCCCCGTCTTCATCAGCGCTGAGAAGCGCTATGTCCAAATGGTAGGTCTTGGCAAAATTACACCACTCGCAATCCGGTTTACCACAGCCCGTATGAAATTCTCTGTTTTGGATTTTTTCCCAGGCGCCAACGATTTGCCGGGTGACCGTGGTAATGTCAGCAGGGGTGATTTCAACTACCTCTGTTTTATACTCGTCAGCCACCGGTTCCACAAAATCGAACTCAGTGCTGCCCGTTATCCAGTTATTGGAAGGGTCATTATCCAGCAATATCTTATAGAAAACAGCCTGCCGCCAATAATCTCCGCCGTTGGGTTCTTTCTCATTAGGCCGACTCAGTTTTTTCTTACCATTCTCGTATTTTCCGGTTTTATAGTCTACCACGTTCACATTGTTTCCCTTAAACTCCAGCTTATCCAGTTTGCCGTTGATGGGAACCTGCTGAACCGTTATGTTTCTTACATTTTTCTCTACCAACACTATCTTATTCCAGCGATGGATATAATAGTCGTAATAGTCCGGTAATATCTTCTCCCCGTATTCTGTTTTCAACCGGAAAGATTCCGGCGTAAACGCTTCCCGATTGTTCTTCATGTACCAGTTAAAGTCTTCAATAAATGCCGCTTTAGAGGGGAACCGGTCCCCGTTCGCCTTCATTTTCAGGAAGAGCCGCTCTAATGCACCGTGAACGGCGCTTCCAAAAGCCATCACCTCATTTTTAGCCGCCGGCACTTTTAACAGATTTTGGTAGTAAAATTTTAAGGGGCACTGTAAATAGTTGTTCAGGTGGGTAACACTGAGTGTATAATTTTTTAGTAACTGGTCTATGAATTGTGATTCCACCAGTTCTATTTTGGGTCTTGCCTTTTCCCTGAACTGAAGCGATACTAAATCAATCATCAGGTTATCCGGCACATCCCGGACTGTCAGGGTTAGCGCGTTGTTTTCCATTATCTCTTCTATGAACGCGCTCCTTACCTGGTACTTTTCCTTGTTGTCTTTTCTATAGTAAGAGATAAATAAATGGGTCTTAGCCCTTGTGATGGCTACATAAAACAACCGTCTTCGTTCTTCCAAGTCCAGGTCCAGTTCCGCCCCTCCGTCAATATCAGATGAGTTGCCACTAAACAGGTTGTCTGGAAGCTTATATTTAAATTTAGCCCCCTGCTTATCCTTATCCCAAATATCCTGCGTACAGCCAATCACAAACACATATTTAAATTCGGAGCCCTTAGACCCATGAGCCGTAACGAGATTTATGCCGTTGTCGTTTGCCGTAATTTTATACAACGAAACAGGAAGCCTGTTGTTCTTCATCCGGTCCAGGTCAGTCAGCCATTGATCCAGCGTCAGGTCGGGGTTTCGATGGCAGGATTCTTTCAGATTATCAAACAACGAATTCAGTACCTGCATCAGCCAGGGCTTTTCTTCGTTATCCATAACATAGGAGAGGATACCGGCCTTTTGTATCGTCAGTTCAAGGAGTTGCT
Source organism: Chitinophagaceae bacterium (assembly GCA_019454915.1). GTDB lineage: Bacteria > Bacteroidota > Bacteroidia > Chitinophagales > Chitinophagaceae > Agriterribacter. Next base: position 2,954 of record JACFNM010000206.1, on the reverse strand, counting down.
GTACGGTATGATTAACGGATGATTTTATCAATCCTTCAAGCATGTCACTCACCTCTTTAAACGACTGATTTCTGACCGGCGTAAAAAGATCCGGCGCGGGCGAGGTGGTTTCCGCTATCAATCGGCGGAGAGAATAAGTTTCTCCTTTCGCACCCCTGTTTAATTGGTTGACTTTGATACTCAGCAGGGCGATTTCCAGGGGGGATAACCGGAAGAAATCCGAGTGCAGTAGCATAAACAACAAATCATCTCCGCTAAATGATATACGATTTTCCCGGTTGACCCATTTTAAGAGCAGCAGAATGTTCTGAACGAAGGGAAGCTGCAGAATATCTACCTTCTTTTTTAAATTAAAGGGAATATTTTTTACCTCAAATAGATTTACGATGAGCCCTACCTGTGCATGATTTCTGTAAATTACGGCTATCTCCTTTCCTTCGTTTCCTTCTTTCAGGAGATTTTCTATTTGCAGAACTATGTCCACTGCTTCCTGCGATGGATTTGCGTACTCGGATATTACCGGCAAAATGTGCAGGTCGCCAGGAGATTCATTGGCGGACACCAGCGGGGAGTCATTCTGCCGGCTGATACTGCGCATCACATTCCGGCTGATTAACCGGTGCGCCGTTGTTAGTATTGGAGATGTTGAACGGTAATTATAGCGGAGGTCAATTCTGGTTAGTCCCTCTTTATATTTTTTTTCAAAAGAATGGATGTTTTGTACGTTGGCATCCTGAAAAGAGAATATGCTCTGATCGGCATCTCCCACTACAAACAGATTTGGAGAATCCCAATAGCCTGCGAGGTAATCCAATAGCAGGTTTTGCGAACGGCTGGTATCCTGAAATTCATCTACGAGGATATACATGAACTGTTCCTGGTAATCGAGCAGCATATCTTTATTTTCTCCAAATGCCCTGAGCACCCACAGAATCATGTCGTCAAAGTTATACCTCCCTTCTGCAACCATCAGGTCATTAAATCCCGGGTACAAGTCCGAAGCCGCACGCAGCATTTCCATCTTATCCGTTTCATCTCTGATGGCGCTTTCTTTGGGAGAGCCCGGTTTGTTTCCTTTATATTCACGCTTATAATAGAAACCCTCCTTTGTCGGCAACGATTTAAGATAGGCGTCAATCCGGCTGTGAATGTATTCGGGACTCCAGGCTTCTTTTTTCATCAGGCTGAACAGATTCTTCAGCCTGTCTTTCTCGTAATAAATATCGCCACGGTACCGCTTAAGGATATTCCCTTTTTCTATACTGTCTATTAACTTGTAATACAGGTCTATTTCTTCCAGGTCTCCAATAGGAGAAAGATTCAGTTTGCCAAAATAGGTGAGGTTATCCTGTATAATTTCATTGCAGAAAGAATGAAAAGTGTGAATTCTGACGCGATAGGCGGCGGCGCCAATCATCCGGAGCAGGCGATTACGCATTTCCACAGCTCCATTATCGGTATAGGTCAGGCACAATATATTATCAGGATTTGTATCTGTTTTATACAAAATATTGGCGATCCTTAACGCCAGAATTTGTGTTTTGCCGGTTCCGGGCCCTGCATTTACCATCACGGGTCCTTCAATAGCGTCTACGGCAAAACGTTGATGTTCATTGAGTTGCTGATAATCCTTCAGGAAGCGCGTATTTAATTCTTCTTTTGAAAATGGCATGCGTCAAATTTAACCAATGTAAAAATGATCACGGTTTTCTTCTTCCGGATTTTCGCAGATAAATATACCCTGTTTAGGGTATTTTCTGGCGGCGGCTTTTCCTTTACATTTACTTTGTTGAATAGCATAGCTATAGCCGTTGATACCAATTGAAATACACAAGACATACGGAGTAAATTAGTTGACCGCTGAAAATGCAACTTCTTACAGTAAAACCTACCCGTTAACAAGAAAGCCACGCCGTTTATAGGTGTGGCTTTCTTGTTAACGGGTAGTCTATTCAATCTGCTTAACCGGGTATCCGGTTAATGTATTTTTCAATCTGCTTGATTTGGTCTACCACCTGGGCAGTAGTGGGTTTCTGTTCTTTTGCCCGGCGAAAATAGTCCTTCGCGGCGCGGAACTCCCGCTTGTTAATGAATATCTGGCACATTTGAAGATATGCTGCAGCCGCATTTTCTTTATCCGGTAGTCCGGCTCTTATTGCTTTGCGAATATATTCCTCAGCCTGCTTCATATTGCTCTTCTGCATGGCTATGGAACCTAATTGAAAATAAGCGGCGCCTTCGGTCTCTTTCATCGGAACGCCGAGGCTGAGACTTTTCTTCATCAGCACTTCCGCTCCGTCGAAGTCTTGTTTAAACAACGCCAGATTAGATTTCAAAAAATAGTAAACGCTCCGAACCGGTTTAATCAGCAGCTTAGGGAAGCGGATTGAATCTATTACTTTCTGCGCGCCATCAATGTCGCCATCTTCCATATAGCCCTGGATTAACCGCATGGGGCCAAATAAATAATGGCTGACGATCCCAATCAGCCCGATTAAGTAGAGGGCGAAAGCCGGCCAAAATCCTGAAGATACATTGACTAACACTGCCAGGATGATACCCAAAATACCGAGTGGAAGTCTGTATTTTATCAATAAGTTATAAAACTTCATAGCTATATGTTAGACCGGCAAAGATAAGGTTTAGCCTCCATGTGTGGTTGCTAAAATTTCCGGATAGAGAAAAAATATGCCATATCAATACATCTGATTTTTAAAGTTAAAAAAAGGGAAAAGAAGGATGATTAATTTCGGGAGTAAAGTGGTGAGAATATCCTATTTTTACGCCCTGTCATTTGGCTGCGGCAGGATATAGAGTTTTTACTTCCAGGCGTTAAGAATTGAAGCCAAAAGGCCCGGTAGTTCAATGGATAGAATAGGAGTTTCCTAAACTCTAGATACAAGTTCGATTCTTGTCCGGGCTACACTCCGGAGATTGCCAGGAAGATATTGAGC
>JACFNM010000205.1 GCA_019454915.1 Chitinophagaceae bacterium | reverse complement strand
CAACCAGAACAGAATACCCGAATTTTTATCTACCCATCCTTCGGATGAAAAGAGGATAAAAATCTTATCCGGACTGATACCGGAAATTAAGGCGAAGTACTATCTGGCTACGAATACCCACTGACTAAACTATGACGCATTGAACGATCAGCACGGTAACAATGTCACGCAGGCACCCAAAACTCTCCAGCCACCCGAAAGCAGTAATCTATAAAAACGGTTATGAATAAACCCCCGACTGCCCAAAAACACAGTTTCGATTAACAAAATTATATCATTAATTACTCCCCCAAAAAGGGGAATGATTGCTTCTTTTTTCCCTCTTTTTGGTGATTGCTTCTTCTGGATACGTAAAACATCTTTGTAGAGGCATTTAAACAGCATTAATCAGACCCAAACAAAAAATTAATGTACTCCTTCACCCCAAAAATAACGACAATGAAGACAGTATTCCTTTTTATTGCCTGTAGTTTTATTTACATCCAGTCACCCCAGGCACAGCTTATTAAAAAATTAAAAGATAAAGTCAATAGGGCGGTCGAGGAGGCTATAGATAAACCGGCAGACAAACCTGCAAAACCTGCGGATAAACCTTCCGGCAAAACTGAACAGAACGACCCATCTGGCCCTGATGATAAATCCGAAAATAAGCCGGTAGCTACAACTCAATCTGTCAACACAGGCTCCTACAAAGTGTACAGCAAGTTTGATTTTATTCCCGGTAATACCATCCTGTATTACGACAATTTTGAAAAAGACAATATTGGCGAAACTCCGGAAGGATGGATGACTACCAATATGTCGGAAGTAGTAGAGATAGAAGGATTAGAGGGAAAATGGATCACACTGGAGCCCAAGGGTGGAGCGGTGAATATTGTCCGCAGTAAAAAACAAAGCTGGGGCGATAATTTCACCATAGAGTTTGATATTTTCATGGAACCCGGAATGGAAGGTCAATCTGAACAATTGTACATCTACCTCGGCAATTCAGGTGGAAAAATGGTAAGTGATGAATCTCTGTTAAACGAAATATACAGGGGTGATGCCATCGAATTATATTTTGGAATCAATAAGAAGGATGGGACAATGTACGAGTTGACAAGCTATAGGAATGTTGCTACCGGCAAGCCGGGAAGTAAAACCAAATTCTCAAGTGACAGAGATATCAAAGTCAATTTCCTGAAGCCATTACACATGAGTTTTTGTGTGCAGGGTAAGAGGCTCCGTTTCTGGATGAATGAGAAGAAATATCTCGACATCAACAGCGCCATCAATCCGGAGGTTATCCCCAACCTCCTTGGATTTAAAGGACATTATAATACCAATTCAAAGTTTTTCGTAAGCAATATCCGCATCGCAAAAGATGTTCCGGATACCCGTGCAGAATTCGATGGTGGTAAAATCGTCAGCAATCTGCTCTTCTACAGCGGTACTGCTAAGATGAAACCCGAAAGCCTGGGTGCATTGTTCGATATCAGCAAAGTGATCAAAGGTGCTTCAGGCCCGGTCAAGATTGTAGGCCATACCGATTCTGACGGTGATGACGCGCTCAATTTGAAACTGTCGCAGCAGCGGGCAGATGCTGTTAAAGATCTGCTGGTAAAAGAATATGGTATTGATGCTTCAAAACTGAATACGGAAGGCCGCGGGGAATCGCAACCTATAGCAGATAATAAAACAGCAGAAGGTAAAGCGCAAAACCGGAGAGTGGAATTCATTTTCAAACCGGAAGCGGATAACTATAAAACGACTAAAGGTACCACCGGAACGTCTACTCCTTCATCAGGAAAGGCAACTGCTACAACTACTTCAAAGAACAGTGAAACAGCCCATCTGAACAATGAACCAGGAAGTATGTCTCTGCAATCGGCTATTCTGAACACCACCCTTCCATATGCTCAATTTATGAAAGGACCAAAGGAGACCTATGTGCTTGCAGCCAGCAAGGAAGAAGGAAACAGTAAGGAGAATTTTATGAAAATCACCATAAAACCGGTTGGGGGAAGGTTAGAGCCCGGCACTTATCTTTTTGAGGTGCAGAACGCCAAAAATCCTTATTATGGGAAGAAAGAATTGCCTACAATAACACAAACTGAGGCAGTACTTCTTTACGGTAAAGCACAAAAACCATATATTTCATCATTTGCTCCATTCATTTCTAATCAGCACGAATCAAAATATTATAATAGTGGGCTGGGTTTTGATCCTCCTGCTCCATCTGATGGATGCAAACTGGTAATTGAATCTCTGAAGGATGGGAAAGCCAGTGGTTATTTTGTAATGGGAATCAAAACTGAAGGAAATAATCCTGTAAAAATAGGTGATGCTATGACCAGAACCATTACCGGGAAATACGAAGGCCAGGTAAAGGGAATATTCAAGGATTTACCGGTGTATTGATTAGATAATTAGTGCCACCAAGACGCCAAGGCACAAAGCAACATCAAGAGAGAAAATCCTTGGTGAATCTTAGTGCCTCCGTGACTTGGTGGCAAGAAAAAAAATGTAGGAACCACCACGCTAAGGCACGAAGTCCCGATCATTATCGGGACACCAAGAAAAAACCTTAGTGAACCTTGGTGCCTCCGTGCCTCTGTGGCAAAAAAAACATAGTAATGAAAAAACGTTTTCTATTCTTATTCTTTGGATTATTTGTCGCCTTATCCTCTACGGCGCAAATATTAAAGAAGCTCGGCGATAGAGCAAGTAGGAAAATTGAAAATGCAGTAAACAAAAAGATTGACAACGCTATTGATAAGACCCTGGATGAGATCACAAATCCCAAACCTTCAGAAAAATCACCTAAACCAAAGAAAGAAGCAGAAACTCCTGCTGTAAAAACACCACCACCCGGAGATAATAAACCAGTAACAAAAGTAAAGGGCAAAGTTGAGTCTAATGTTACTTTTGAACAAAGCGGGACTCAGGGTAACTGTGAAAAGCAAGCTGAAAAGAGAAAGGGATCCTGGAAACAAACAAAAGTCTATAACTACGATCATCCCACTCCAAATGAAAAGAGATTCACGCCCAATATGGATAAGGTAATGAATGCAATTGCCGACCTCGTTATGGAGGTTGATCCTGCTCCCGTTGGCAGCAACGTGGAATGGGAAAAATGGTTTACGCGCACAGGCGATTCCGTTTCCACTCCCGACCCGCTTTTGCATACCTACCAATTCGTTGGACAATTTCTGCCCTTTATCTGCAAGTATGGAAAAGCAGAGCCCTACGGGATTACAGATACATGGCTGTTTATAAGGGTCAATGGGTTTCAGCGTTCAGAGATCACACTACAGAACCAGATTAATTCGGTATTTGGTGATAAAGTGTTCTCACTTGGCAAACAAGTCGGAACACTCGGTGGCTATCCCTATTTTAAACCGGCGCCTACAGGAATCAGAAAAATCCCGGAGGTAGTTTACAATTCTGTCCTCGTCCATCGTTCCGGAAAGCTTCCATTTATTCCGGTTACCAGAGGTGAATTGCTGAATATGTGCAGGAAATGGCTTGAATTAGTAGAATCAGGGAAACTGAAATCCACGGAAAATATTGCACTGATGCGCAGCAATCTGGACAAACTCTTCAACCAGAATAAAAGCGAAATAGATAAGCCCGCGATCATCCGGAAACCGGAATGGGATTTCAATGACCTCGGCACCGGTGATCCCGATAAACAGAACATCTTTACCACCATTGATGACGGTTATCAGCTATTTCGACCCGACCATTCTTACGTGGATCAGTCGGTATCGAAATGGAGACCACAGTTCATGATGGTTACCTGGTACAAAGCATCCGGCAAACCAAACTCTGAGGAGTTGGATAAAGTAATGCGGGAACAATTTGACTTCAAAAAATTAGGGGCAATGATCAACTAACAATAAAAACTGCTTTTAATTGATTTGATTAGCCACTCTTGTATTTTGATGAACTTCCTTTCAAAATTATAATCAGGCTTCTCCCCGACTCTTTACTCTTTTCAAAATTCAGGTAGTAAATCATCGTTTTTACCTGGACTGCTTCGCCCGGATAAAAACTTTTTGACGATTATTCTTTTGCTAAATTCAAAGTATAACGTACACCCACCTGGATGCTTCTTGTCTTCATATTGCCGCTCCCATTACAAATACGAGCGCTACAGAAATGAGTAGCCTTTTCATAAAAGCATTTTTAGATTGATCTAATTAAGAATGCAGAGACGATGTTGGAGTTCCTTTCAGAAAGCAAATTTTGCCAGGTTCAATTCGACAGGGATATCGAATTGCGAGTGTAACCCTCCTGCTACTATCAGAAATGCTATGGAGAAAACAATCTTCTCAAAAAAATTTAAAAAATGACCATACTAATATAAGCAAAATATTCCATATCTCAAAGAAAATTATTCCAAAAAATTCCGAAAACGCCAAATATTTCAAAGCTGTCTTTCTTATAAAATCTTCTTCTAAAAATAAATTATCCACCCATTATCGCAATCTGTCTAAACGCCTTTAAAGCAAAATAAAATCTGATATCCTACTCATCTTTCTGTCATACCATTAATCCCCTTTTTGGGGGAGTCGCCTCCTGATATTTCCCTTTTTTGGGTGATTGATTCAGCACAGAAAACAGAACAATTTTGTTCCGGTAGTTTTTGCGTGACAACCTGGTTTCTGAAAAAATAAAATGCGTGAGGTTCATAAAATTCAATTACCGATCTTATGATTTCTAATGATTAAAATCTATGTATAAGAATTGCTATCTGTCTTTCATGTTAATACTACTTACCATGTCACTACTGGCACAAAACAAAGTCGTTCCGGTTGATTACTCGACAATAACCGGTATCCGTCTGCCGGAAGATAGTAAACAGGATAAGAGAGGACTGAGTGTTGCAGCAGCACGCATTCTACTAAACGATGAAAGCAAGAAGAACAAAAGCGAGATCGGTGAAACAGAGGTATTCATATTACCCTCTGAAAAAGCCTCGGGCTATTCGTCAGGCAACATAATCAAGGCTCTCGAAGATAAAGGATGGGAAGTTTTACCCCTGGCACATGACAATAAGTACGGTTGGCTAAAGAAGGGAAATGAGTTTGCGATGATCTATTTTTCTACCGAAGCTAACGTAACAAATGTTTATATAGGAAAAATTAAAAGCCAACCTGTTTTTGATAGTGCAGTTACTGCTGTAACCAACAACCCCACAACAAAGCCTGATACGATAAGTATTAAACAGGAACCAACTGTTGCACCTGTACCACCACCCACTTCTTCAGGTACATTTACTTTTGACCGTACCAACTGGGATGACGGATGGATATCAACTATTCAAAACAATAAAGTGGTAGTTACGAAAGGGCCTGTTAAGGTTTATATTTATTTTCCGATACAACATGATGATGAAACCAGACGACAGGGTCGCGATTATTTTTGGGATAATTACATAGCCAAAGAATTCAGGATACAGACCAAACAGTACCAGGATAAGGGAGAAGTTATCGGGTCTCTCAAGCCTCCGTATATAGAGGGACAGGCCGTAGATCCTGCTACCGGTAAGAATTGCTTTTTAGGCTTTTACGTCACTTCCGGATCGGGCATCATGTACCCAACGCTGGTGGTAGCGCCTGATGCGAATACTTTGTGGGCAAATTTCCCCAATGCCAATGATAACTATAATTCGGAAATAGCCGCCATGCGTGGGTATAACAAATTCGCCATTGCCGAAAGCGACCTGACAGGAACCTGGAAAGGCGGTGATTTTGGCGCTATGAATTACTATAATGCTTATACAGGGAGATATCAGGGGATGAGTGCCGTAGCCTCGTCTGACGAATTTACCTTCAACGCAGACGGTACGTACAGCAGCAAGCATTCCGGCGCTTCGGGGATGGTGGGCAATATGCGGACTTATTCGCAAAACTATAAAGGGAAGGCAACTGTATCTAACTGGGAAATTATTTTACCAGGCAGGTACGAAGGCAAGACAAGTACATATTATGCGTACTTTGAAATAGTGAACGGTGGAAGGGTTCTGCATCTGCAGGATAAACAGTATAAGGGAATGACGTATGCGCTGGTAAGAAAACAATAAATCGTCTTGGTGCCTCTGTGCCTTGGTGGCGAAAAAACGTCCATAGCCATAAAGACGCCAACGCACAAGACTGTCATCAGAAATAACTCTCATAATAAATCAAACAAAAAAAATGAAACTCTTAAATTTTATCGTCATTCTTATTTCCTTTTTTACAATCATTTCCTGTTCAAAAAAGGATACAATCACTCCAGAAGAAGGAAAACAATCTATATATATAGCCGGCTATGAGATCATTGAAGGCAGACACTCCGCCACAGTTTGGAAGGATGGGGTGGCTACACACCTGAATGATGGCATTGACGACTACGGAGATGCTATGTCAGTTTTTGTCAGGGATAAAGATGTTTATGTTGCGGGATATACCCGTCCGAAAACAGGGTCCAAATCAACAGCTACACTTTGGGTAAATAACACTCCCCGTCCATTAACCTTTTCCGGTGATTATTCAATTGCCAATGCTGTTTATGTTTCAGGCAACGATGTGTATGTGGCGGGCTATGAAGTAAGTGGCAAAACAAGCACATCCATTATCTGGAAAAACGGGGTACGGGAAGCCCTTGACGCCGACGGATATCCCACCGCGTTGTATGATATCTTTGTTTCAGGGGGAGATGTATATGCGGCAGGAACGGGAACTGACAATACAACGAAAATGAATTTTGCAGCATATTGGAAAAACGGAGTCTTCACAAAACTGACGACCGGGGAAACCAATACTTATGCTAATAGCATTTTTGTAAAAGATAATAATGTGTATATAGCCGGAAGTGACTATATAAGAGGTAATGTAGGTCATCTGGCACCTATGCTCTGGATAAATGGGGTGGCAAACAGGCTACCCGCCGGAAGTAACATCATTGCAAAAGCCATGGGTGTTTTCGTTGATGGTAATGATGTTTATGTGGTAGGAAATCAAGTTCCGCCGGGTGAGCCGCCTATGGCAATGATGTGGAAAAATAACAAAGAATTTTCCAGAGATGACCAGGTCAATTCAGCCGTGGCAAACGCAGTATATGTTTCAGGTGGAGAAGTGTTTGCAACAGGTATCATAACGCCGGAAGCCAATTCCGGGAAAGTCCGTGCCACTTTCTGGAAGAATGGGCTGAACCGGAGGGAAGAGGTAAGCCTCAATCTTTCCAGCGGCTATGATATTTTTGTTACCAATGGCAAAAACTAATACTGAACCACCAGGGCACTAAGACACGATGAAGCACAAAGAAAGATCCTTGGTGAACCTTGGTGCCTCCGTGTCTTGGCGGCAAAAAAAGAATATATTTAGTCAAAAGAAAACCATGAATCAATTTGAGAAAATATCCGAAGAGGAAGACAGGATTGGCAAAGCTATTGTAAACGCAGCTTACGAAGTTCATAAAGAATTAGGCCCGGGTTTGTTGGAAAAGGTTTATGAAGTTTGTTTTTGTCATCTGTTGAGAAAAGCAGGGTTTGATGTTCACCGGCAACTCATGGTT
>JACFNM010000204.1 GCA_019454915.1 Chitinophagaceae bacterium | reverse complement strand
AAAACTTCAAAAAGAACACCACCGCTGGATATGCCTTCCTTTAATGTAAGCAGGAGTTTTACGATTATGGCGCTGATTATCTGTGGTATTCTGGCAGCATTATATACCGCATACTGGTAAACAATTCAGGGAATGAGATTATCAGGTACAACACTTTTCAAACAATGTTACGGCAGGTATGCCCTACCTGCAGTGAATGTTTTCTTCATGGAAGAAGTGTTGGGATTATTTGCTGCAGCGCAAAAAGCAAATGCGCCTTTCATCGTACAGACCACTCCTTTTGCGAGGGATTATGCCCATCCGGAAATGCTGTTGGCGATGATTGATGCTGCAGAAAAAATATATCCCGATACCGTTTTTGCCGTGCACGTGGATCATGGTATCGAAGAGCATATTTGGGACGCCATTAATAGTGGAGGATACACATCGGTTATGATTGACGCATCACACGAGGATTTTGAAACTAATGTCAGGAGGACGAGATCTGTAGTGGAAAAGGCACATAAAGCCAATATCAGTGTGGAAGCAGAATTGGGTGTGCTTGCAGGAGTTGAAGATAACCTCCGCATTGATAAATCCCGGTCATTTTATACCGATCCGAAGGATGTGGAATTATTTGTGAAAGAAACCGGATGCGATAGCCTCGCGATAGCAGTAGGTACCAGTCATGGTGCTTATAAATTTTCCGGAGGACAAGGCTTACAATTTCATATATTAGAAGAAATTCAGCATAGGATACCTGGTTTTCCGCTGGTGTTGCATGGAGCTTCTCACGTAAATGAGGAGGTAGTACAGAGAATAAATCAGGCGGGCGGAAAACTGAAAACGGGAGCGAAAGGAGTACAGGATGAAGAACTGAAAAGGGCTATTCCCCTGGGCGTTTGCAAGGTGAACATTGCTACAGATACGCGCTTGTTGTGGACAATGATTCACAGAGAGTTTTTCAGAGACCATCCGGAGGAGTTTGCGCCCACCGGTCCCGGGAAAATTTTTATGCAGGCTTATGAAGAATTTATATTGAAGAAATTCGAATTAACCGGAGCAACCGGAAAAGGAAGCGAGTTCGGGATATGATATGTAAGATTAAGATTGGAAATAGATATTTGATATTTGTTCAGGATTGCTCTAATAAAATATTCAGTTATTAAAAATCAGAGTATGAAAAAAAGATTAACCGTAGCACAGGCGACAATAGCCTTTCTGAAAAATCAGTATGTCGAGCGTGACGGCGTGGAGTATCCTTTTTTCGCCGGATGCTTTGGAATTTTCGGGCATGGTAATGTTGCAGGTATTGGACAGGCGTTGCAGGAAAATCCTGATTTCCGTTACTATCAATGCCGGAACGAACAGTCTATGGTGCATACGGCGGCTGCGTATGCAAAAGCCAAAAACAGGCTGAGCACTTTTGTATGTACCACTTCTATTGGTCCCGGAGCAACAAATATGCTTACCGGAGCGGCAATGGCCACCATCAATCGCCTGCCGGTACTTCTGCTACCCGGTGATATTTTTGCGACGCGGGAGCCCGCGCCTGTTTTGCAGCAATTGGAAAGTGCTGCCACGCAGGATATATCCGTTAATGATTGCTTTAAACCGGTTTCAAAATACTGGGACAGGATCAATCGTCCCGAGCAACTCATTTTTGCTTTACCGGAGGCGATGCGTGTACTCACATCTCCTGCTGACACCGGAACCGTTACGCTTTCAATGCCACAGGATGTGCAAACACATGCTTACGATTTCCCCGCCTCTATGTTTGAAAAAAGGGTATGGCACATTCCACGTCAGCGCCCGGACATTCATGCGTTGAAAAGGGCAGCAGAATGGATTAAAGGAGCAAAGAAACCGGTAATTGTGGCCGGTGGTGGAGTGAAATATAGCGAGGCAAGCGAGGTGTTAGATCGATTTTCAACGAAGATCGGTATCCCTGTTGGAGAAACCTTTGCTGGAAAAGGCTCCGTGAGGTATGATGCGTCTTATTGTCTCGGCGGACTGGGTGCTACGGGGACCAGGTATGCGATTGAGATTGCCAATGAAGCAGATGTTGTAATAGGTATTGGCACACGATACAGTGATTTTACAACGGCTTCAAAGTCCATATTTAAGAACCCCGATGTTCGGTTTATCAATATCAATGTAAGTGAATTTGATTCTCATAAGCAACATGCCTTACCGCTCACCGGAGATGCAAAAGTGACCCTCGAAGAATTGCTTTCGCTACTGAACGATTACGAAGTAGAAGCAGCATACCGTCAACGAATTGCTAAGATGAATAAAGACTGGGATGATGAGGTAACGCAGATTTATAAAGATGGAAATGGTACAAATCCACCCATAGACCAGGCGATTGTTATCGGGACACTGAACGGCTTCATGGACAGAGAAGACATCATGATCAATGCTTCAGGAAGCGCTCCGGGTGATTTGCATAAACTATGGAGGGCTACGGGTCCGAAGAATTTTCACCTTGAATATGGCTATTCCACTATGGGGTATGAAATAGCAGCGGGATTAGGTGTGAAAATGGCTGAGCCCGACAGGGAAGTTTATATCATCTGCGGGGATGGCGGTTACCTGATGAACAATCATGAAATCATTACGGCGATTCAGGAAGGTGTTCGTTTCACTATTCTCTTGCTGAATAATGATGGTTACGCGAGTATTGGAGGATTATCGGAAAGTATTGGCAGTAACCGTTTTGGAACCCAATATCGTTACCGCGAGAATCAAACGGGGCAGTTGAGTGGTGCGGTATTACCGGTAGATTTCGTAAAGAATGCGGAAAGCCTCGGGGCCGTTGTTTTACCGGCTACGGATGCCGCGTCTCTGAAAGAAGCGCTTGCTAAGGCGAAGAAGCAGTCCCGTACTACTGTGGTATATATAGAAACACATCTGCATCGCACGGTAAAAGGCTACAATGCGTGGTGGGAAGTGCCGGTAGCGGAGGTCTCAACTTCGGCTACAGTGCAAAAAGCCTATGAGGTTTATAAGGAGAATAAGAAACAACAACGGATATTTTAACGCCATGAATTTTGAGAATATACAGTTAGGAATTGCTCCCATCAACTGGACCAATGATGATATGCCGGAGCTGGGCGCTGAAAATAGTTTTGAACAGTGCATCAGCGAAATGGCTTTGGCCGGATTTACGGGCTGTGAAGTAGGAAATAAATTCCCACGTGATATAGACGTGTTAAAAAAAGCTCTTAGTCTGAGAGGGCTTCAGATTTGTAATCAGTGGAACAGCTATGAACTGACGACTAAGTCACTGGATGAGAATAAGAAGAATTTTATGCAACTTCTGGATTTCCTGGAGGCTTTGGGAGCGAAGGTGATCGGAGGTGGCGAAACCGGAAACAGTTGCCAGGGGAAAAAAGACGTACCGGTGCTGGAAGGAAAGGGGATGTTGAATAATGAAGAGGAATGGAAGAATTTTACCTACGGTCTAAATGAACTGGGTAAGATAGCACGCGACCGGGGGTTCAGACTGGCATTTCATCATCATATGGGAACCTGCATTCAAACACGTGAAGAAACAGAGAGGTTGCTCAATGAGACCGATTCGGAGAATGTTTATTTGAATTATGATTGCGGTCATTTTTATTTTGCGGGAGAAGACCCGGTTGAATGTTTGAAGCAGTTTATTTCGCGTACCGCACATATTCATCTCAAGGATATTCGCCCTCATGTATTGGAGCAGGTAAAAGAAAACCGGATGAGTTTTCTGGATGCCGTAAGGTCCGGAGTATTTACGGTTCCCGGTGATTCTGAAGGTTGTATAGATTTTCCGGCGTTAGCCGAAGTCATTAGAGCAAGCGATTATAGAGGCTGGATGGTAGTTGAAGCCGAGCAGGATCCTGCAAAAGCCAATCCTTTGGAATATGCATTGATAGCAAGGAGTTATATCAGAAAGGTAACGGGACTATGACACGGAGACAGAATTGCTAACAGGGCTATTTCCCTCTTTCGTCTGTCAGTAAGGATTACCTGCGAATTATTGTGTTGGGTGGAAATAGAAATAGGAGGTTAGATATTTTTCATTTTTTTAATGTCGCCCGGGGTGCTTCCTGCATTTTTGTTATTTGCGTACAGGGTAGTGTGTTTTCACAGAGCAATTTATCGGTAAGGATTGACAGACAGAGGGTTAATCCTATTATAATACGAATTACCAGATAGCTTTTCACACCCCGAAGAATAGTGTATCCTATTCACCTAGAAAGTAAAGTATCCTTGTCTGTGGTGTTTCGTTAAACAAACCTACTGGGGCTTCCCGCGTGATCCGGGATATACTTCTTGTTTCGGTTTGCTAACGAAAAAAAGCGATATACGTCAGCATATCGCTTTGGATCACTTCGTGATCCCGCTGGGACTCGAACCCAGGGCCCTAACATTAAAAGTGTTATGCTCTACCAACTGAGCTACGGAATCTGCAATTACCCCATGACCCTCAAAACTGCTCTTTTTAAAGCGTTGCAGCCCGAAAGTATCATTTTTGGGAGTGCAAAAATAATAGAAAATCGGATTCTGCCAAACTATTAAAAAATCCTGCAGTATCAGCGTACTCTGATCTCCCTAATCCTCATTTCTGTAATTCATCAAATACCGCTTATTACGGTGGCAGTCGCTTATTTTTTCAGGAATTTCGGTGGCTCATTTATTACCAAAACTGTTCATGCCTTTAATTACGCTTACATCGGATATTGGCAAGAGTGATTACCTCACAGGCGCTATCAAAGGACAACTGCTGCAAGCTGTATCCGGATGTCATCTCGTGGATATCAGTCATGAACTCACCCCCTTCAATTATCCCAGAGCCGCCTACCTGTGTCGTAATGCTATCAAAAACTTTCCGGAATTCACTTTCCATATCATACTGGTGAATCTTTTTGAAAACAGGAATGACCATCTCTTACTCGCGTTCCACCGTCAACAGTATATCCTATGTGCCGATAACGGACTACTCACGATGATAACCGAAGGACGCCCGGAAATAGTCATCGGACTTCCTATGGATAAAAGTGTTCACCGCGACACGCTCCAGGCGGTTCGCGTTTTTGGTAAGAGCATTCAATCCATCAGGGATGGCGAGAGTATCCATCGAATTGGAATTTCTGATGTAGATATCATTGAAAAGAATCCGTTGCGGCCCATGCTGGGAGACAACTGGATGGAAGGACATATCATTTTTATAGACCACTTCGAAAACGTGGTCATTAACATCACCAGGGAAGAGTTTGAATCACAAAGGAAAGGAAGGCGATTTACGATTGCATTTAAAAGGGATGAGGTGATTGATAAGATCAGTGATACCTACGCCGATGTTCCCGAAGGAGAAAAACTGGCATTGTTTAATGCCGCAGGATACCTGGAAATCGCGATTAATAAGGGGAATGCTGCCGGGTTACTGGGACTGCAGGGCTATACCGAAAATCAATCGGCGCATATCCAGAATCGCCTGTTTTACCAGACGATACGCATATTTTTTGAATAATACAGGTTAGGTCTGCAATCCAGATAATTGGATTGTCGTCTCTTATTTAGCCTGCTAATCGTCGCCCAAACAAAATGCCACAAAAGCATCCGCAGAAAGCGTTCCAACTTTACCACCTCCCCCGGCTGCAATTACTATATATTGTTTACCATTGTACATATAAGTTGCGGGGGTAGCATAACCGCCTGCCGGCAATTTATATTCCCATAACAGATCACCGTTTTCTTTATCAAATATCCTCAGCTTTTCATCGTAGGTAGCCGCTATAATCAGCAATCCGCCGGCAGTAACCACTGCGCCGCCAAGATTGGGCGTACCTGTTTGCCTTATTCCCTTTTTTACCAGTTCGGGGTATTCACCTAAGGGTTTACGCCAGATGATTTCACCTGTGTTCAGATCAATGGCATTGAGTGTACCCCAGGGTGGTTTTACACCGGGATGACCATCCTTATCCATTAATGGCGTCCAGCCATCATGTACATAGCGATTGGGAGTAACCATCGCATCCTTTTTATCTCTACTGTTTGTTATTCCTTTTTTATTCAACAAAAAATCTACTAGCGCATTTCTCTCCGCTTCACTCAGGTTGGGAAATGCGGGCATTTGTCCCCGGCCTTTTTGTATAATATCTGCCAACTGTTTTCCCGAATACTTCTTTTGCAATTGCAGTAACGACGGAAACCCATTTGTGCCCTCCCTTTTTGCACCATGGCAGATCGTGCAATTATTTAACGTATAGATTTTTTCTCCCTCCGACATGCCGGAATCATCTGCTACAGACAACGGTTTCATTTTGATCAGCATAGGCGTCTCATTGGCATTTACATACAATATACCTGTTTCCGGATCAAAGGAAGCGCCACCCCATTCCCCACCACCCCTTGTTCCGGGAAACTGCACTACACCACGGGTATCCGGAGGGGTATATATACCTCCGAATTTGGCATCGCCAATTTTTGCTTTAATATATTGATATGCGCTGTCGGATATGTCGGTGATATCATTGTCTGAAAAGGTTTGCCGGGAAAATGGTGGAGGCTTCAACGGAAAAGGCTGCGTGGGAGAAGCAAACTCTCCCGGTAGGAGGGAAGCAGGTACCGCCCTTTCTTCAATCGGAAATTCAGGCTGACCATTATACCTGTCAAACAGGAACAGCATCCCCATCTTGGTAGTCTGGGCAACGGCATCAATCATTTTTCCATCATTTTGCAGGGTAACCAGGGTTGGCGGCGCGGGTAAATCATAATCCCAGAGATCGTGATGCACCAGTTGATAATGCCAGATACGTTCACCCGTTTGTGCATCCAATGCAACAAGGGAATTACCAAATAGATTGGCGCCTTTCCGGTTGCCTCCGTAAAAATCAAATGCCGGCGAACCAAGTGGAATGTAAACGATTCCTTTCTGTTCATCTACACTCATGCCCGCCCAGGAATTTGTCCCGCCTACCTGCTTATATGATGCGCTATCCCAGGTATCGTATCCGAATTCTCCCGGTTGAGGAATGGTATGGAATGTCCACACTATTTTACCGTCACGTGCAGAGTATGCCCGCACAAAGCCCGGCGCCGCATCATAGCCTTCACCTACCGTGCTGCCCTGTATCAGCAGGTCTTTATAGATAATACCCGGAGAACTTGCACTCACATCCAGCAGAGAGGTATCGCGACCAAGCCCTACTCTCAGATCAACCTTCCCTTTATCGCCAAACTCATCAATCAGTTTTCCGTTTTCAGCGTTGAGTGCGTAGAGATATTTGCCGGCGCTAAAGAAGACTCTTTTATCACCACCATCCTGCCAGTACGTAACACCGCGGTTAACGCCAGTGGCTGTTTCGTTAGCGAAAGGATCGAAGCGCCATAATTCTCTTCCTGTACCGGGGTGTAATGCAACCAATTTCAATTGAGGCGACGTTACATACATTATGTTGTTTACAATAATCGGATTGCACTGTATTGTAGAGCGATTACCGGCTCGTGCATCTCCGGTATGATATACCCATGCAACTTTTAACCGATTAAGATTCGTTTTATTAATTTGATTCAGCGCAGAGTAACCGGTACTGCCTTTATCTCC
>JACFNM010000203.1 GCA_019454915.1 Chitinophagaceae bacterium | reverse complement strand
ACAATAAACCCCACAAAGCCTGCCCGTGGGGTTTGTTTTTGTGTGCCGTCCATGGTAAATAAGGCAGGAATCTGTAGTACACAAAACGGAAATCAAAAAAATTGAAAACTGTTCCCATAAAAGTCTTCCGCCTCCCTAACTGCAATGTGGGTAAGGAACCCCCGTGTACCGAACGGTACGCACGGTGGTGTGAGAGGACAGATAGCGAGGTAATCCCTATCTTCCTACTCAATTGGAGGCATACTATTCACGTCTGTAGAAAACTTAAAATAATGCTCTCAGGGATGCCCTGCCGATATGTACCGTGGCTGAGGTGCCGGCTTTTCTTCCTTCATATTGAAAATTCAACTCAAGATAGGAGGTGAGCCTTTTGCTAAAGTCTACTGCCCATAAGTAGTTTTTCCCGGGCAAGAGAGCATCCAGCATAATATAAGCTACACTGGTATTCGCTTTATCGCCGTTATTCGGATCGGCATAATGGATGTTGACAAAAGAAAATCTCGCTGCAATTGAACTGCTTGACAGAACATTGTATTTTACTTCACTGGTGACCGAATTTATTGTTGCTTTTTGTACGGAATCCAGGTTGCGTTTGTCTTCATACCGGTAACCCATAGCTATTCGGAAGTCTGTTCCGCGTATGAAGGACAATTTTGGCTCAATGCCTTCGGATTGAATCGTGTAATTCTGATTTTCGAAACCGGGGGTAATCAACCGGTTCTGTACAGTTTTACCGGTCCATTCAAGAACCAGGTAGCGGTTGATGTTCCATCGTGTTTTGGCATTCCAGTCGTTAGTTAGGCGACTCTCATATCCATAGGTGAGAAAAGATTTATTGCTGCTATGAATATTATTGATGTCCAACCCCCATTTATTACTGAACCGGTTAAATGAAAGTGAATTACTGAATATCTGGTTTAAAATGATAAGAGATGTATCGGCTAACGGTACCTCAAACGGATTGAACTGTAATTTGCCTGCGGTTTCTTTCTTATAAATTTGTAAAGAACTTTGAAGGTAAAACCGGGTTAAAAACCGTTGGAATCCATTGGCTTTGGTCAGGTCAATGCGGGAGCGGGGATTAAGGATCAGGTTATAATTAAACTGCAGATAGTTTGCCCGGATAAATTCATTGGTTGGAGTAAATATACGGATATACTTTGCCTGATCCTGAAATTGCGAAAGCTCAAACTCGTTCAATTCCGGTATCCCGTTTTCATTATAATCAATCCATGTATATTGTCCCTGGCCCGGAGGCACTTCTACATAAGTAAAATCACGTTTTTGTTCCTGCCCCGTTCCTACCTCATAGAGTACATTCCCAGTAATGAGCCCTTTTAGTTCGTTTACAAAATACTCCGTCCTGCTTAATACCGACTCTTCCGGTTTTTGGGAACTGAGTTTGTTATCTATGACATTTAATTTCCGATAGGTAAAGTTAACCTTCAACTGGTGCCGTTCATTTTTCAATAACTCTGTATACACATTTACATTACTGCTTCGATCCAATGAGATTAGCCTAGATCGGTACGGGGACTGGTTCGTTCGGGTATAATACGTCACGCCCCACTTGTTGGGTTTCTCTAAAGGAGATTTCAGATACGCCTGCCAGGTTTCATAGGCAAAGCTGCCGGTATTCATAGAATCCAATGCCTTGTATTGAATGCTATTACGTTCACCGGAATAGCTTCCGCCTACTAGATAGTTTCCTATTTTAGGCATCGTTCTTGAAATTTCGAAAAGAGGCTTCAAATAGTATCCTTGCTGATCCCGCAAGTCAAATGAAGTGATATCTAATTGATTATTAAGATGCCATTGACCGTAGTCGGCCCGGTAACGGATGCCGTTTCGTATACCCTGATATCCGTCTGACCGGTTATAGTTTTCAAATTGATACCGGATGGTGTTCCCTCTGACACTTTTTAATTCAACTTCTGCCTGCATTAAACCTTCGTTCGCATTACCCAAGCCATTCAATGGCAGTCCCCATCTTCTGGAAAATTCCACATCCCTCAAACGCTCCACCGGCTTAAACCGATCCTGTACCCATTCGTAACTCAGCCGGCTATATAGCTCCAGACCTTTCTTACTGCCCTTCAGAGATCTCTGGTCGTTCAGTTTTAATTTTAGGGCATATCCGATATCATCGCCTTTGTCTCTTTTTGAAAAGCTATTGATATTATAACTGCTTGCCGCTATTTCCGTACTAACACTTGTGCGGTCAGAAATAGCATAATCCGCACCCACGCTTACCAACTGTTGTTTTTTGGGAGTAATCAATAGTATAACCGGCGCATAGCTGCCCTGACGGTTACCCTGTTCATCAGGCGCTACCCACTTAAATAATTTTCCATTGGCTGCACTGGTTTCGTCCGTCCTATAATCACCCATGCCCGGGCCTACTTCAGTAAATACAAGGTTATACAAGGTATCGGACGGGTTAATAGAATGGACAAACACTGAATCGTAGATGCTACCATTATTCAATACCGTGTCAATCTTTTTATACAATATTTTATTTGCAGAAAAAGTATCCAATACATAAGATGGGTAGAGCGCTTTATATATACTATCGCCAAGGTCGGCGAGGAATTGTTTCTGGCCGGGTTCCAGTGTCTGATTGATGGGAGAGTTTTTTGCGTCTGCGTTTGAATAGGCTGCAACGCGCAATTTCCATTTCTTACCAATAGCTGCCTCATCTGAAATAAATAATTGGGAGTTTAAATAGTTTCGGTCTGCATAGCTGAATTCGACCTGAATGCGGATATCCTTAGTAATCATTCGTTTGGGAGTGAACGTGATTTCAGCCGTATTGTAATTAATGACATAATCCTGGTCTTCTCCGCGCTGCATTAATTTGCCGTCTATATATACGCGCTCCGTACCGGCGAGAACAATAAAGAACAGTTCATTGTTGGGACCTTGCAGGCGATAGGGCCCCTGGTTGCCTTCTACTCCTTCAAAAATATTACGCGTATATTTCCCTTTAGCAATGGCTCCGCTTAGCAGAAGGTCGTTGCTCATGGAAGGTCCTATTTGTGATTTCTGTCCGAAAGTGGCGCCCTGTAGTCGCGAGTAATAGTTCAGAAAGTAATGTTTTTGCTGGCGTATGTCTATGTCGCCAATATCAAAATGCCAGCCGCCCTTCTTAAACTGAATAAAAACCTTATCAAATTCATTCAGGTTCTGTGTATTCCCATCCGGTTGGATAGGTATATTACTGTCTGTTATGGCGGCGGCCAATTGAATGCTGTCAGCCAGATATCCATTCATTTGCAGATTAAGTGTGGAGTTTAATACTACATTTTGCTGGTTGCCAAAAGAGAGCCCCCGGCCGAAGCTTCCATTGTAATTGATGTTGCCGAAGTCGAATATAGAATTCTGTAGAGAGCCGGGGTGTTGAATGGTTTCCGGAGAAGCCAGAAAAAAATTGCTGACACTGTCGAAACGCATGCGCTGATATACCGTATTTAACTTGCCGGGAAACACCCGGTAAGAAACGAATACTGTATCTGCTGAAGGCTTTTTCTTCCAGCATATACGACTATTCTCAAAATCCAGTACGTAGTCGCTGCTATCCACTCCTTTTACTTGTACCGTCCCGGGAACAATACTTAAGGTATCGAGAATCAGTGTATCCGAAGCCGCCAGGGGAAGCAGCTTTTTTCTCAGATTTGACAGGGAAGGGTTTTCCTGGGCAAATCCCAAGCGCAGTCCCATCAAGCACATCCATATCAGTAGCAGCCGGTTTTTCAATCGTTCCCTTTTTGTATCAATGCCTAAAGTTAGAAATTATTGTATACCAGGCAGAAAAAGAAGGGAATCGGATGGCGCTAATTATAACCGGCAAGAAAATGACATTAGGCTTCCAACCCCAGTCTCTTTGACAGGTCGGAGGAAAAAACATTAGTGGGATCGTATTGGGCTTTTATAGATAGCCATTCTTCATACTGTGGATACATTTTTTGAAAGGTAACTTTATCGAGCATAGCATCCTTTCCGAGGTATATTCTTCCGCCAGCCTGTAGCACAACTTCATCCAGCCGTCTGGTGAAAGCGGCCAGGTCTCTGGTTACAGGGAAATCTATCGCTAATGTGTAACCCCTGAAAGGGAAAGATAAAAAACCCTGCCCTTTCCCCATTTTCTTAAATACATTGAGAAAGGGCGTACACTTGCTGCCTGCGATCATTTCCATGATTTGCCTGAGGTTAGCTTTGCCATTTTCTTCGGGAATTACGAACTGATATTGAATGAACCCCCGTTTTCCGTAACCCCTGTTCCAGTTGTTAATCATATCCAGCGGGAAAAAGAATTTTTCGTAGTGCACAAACTCTTTGGGAGAGTTCTGTACGTATCCGATCACCTGGTTGAGCAACCGGACAGTGAGGTTATTGAGCGCAAAATTGGGTAAGAAAAAAGGGAGACTGATTTTCGAAGCAGCGTGAATTTTTAACGGATTTTTCTTTAGGTTCTCAGGCAGGGATTCAAGGGATGCTGCGTCGCCGACCGTCAAAACACCTCTCCCAAGGCGCTTTCCGGTAGCTAACGGGTCTACCCATGCCACAGAATAGTTATAGCTTTTATACTGCTCCAGCGCTTCCAGCATTTCTTCAAGATTATGGACCTTGACAGATTTTTGCTTAAAATAGGTTGTTTCAATTTTACGCAATTGAATGGTAGCCGTTAAAATAATACCCAGTAGTCCCAGCCCTCCGAAATTGGCAAGAAATAGCTCCCTGTTTTCTTCTCTCGACGCCGTGACGATATCTCCGTTTGCTAATAAGATGGAAAAAGAAATGACGGAGTTAATAAAGGAGCCATCCGTGTGATGAGCTTTGCCGTGAATGTCATTTGCTATGGCGCCGCCGATCGTCACAAACTTCGTGCCGGGGCATATCATGGGCATCCATCCCCGCGGTGCGAAAGTGGTGATGATTTCATCGAGACTGACGCCTGCCTCACATTCCAATATACCTGTCTGTTCATCCCATGAAAGAAAATGATGCATCCGGGTGCAGATACAAACATTTTTATTTGTATGAATGGCCTGGTCGCCGTAGCTTCTTCCTAATCCCCGGGCAATAACAGTACCTTCGGTGAATAATTCGCTCGTTTGACGGGCATTGGATGGACGGGCGACATAGCCAATGGTCATTGGATAGTTACCCCAACCTGACAGTCTCTCTTTTTTCATTGCGACCATAGTACAAAAATGAGATAATCTAACGTTATTAATCTAAGAATGTTTTCCTGGTGGCTTAATCAATTAGCCCCACAATAAGGTCCATAACATTGGTTTGTGTGGGACCTGTTTTTATCAGGTCTCCCGTCTTTTCAAAGAAATGGTAGGAATCATTACCGCCTAAATAGGCTTCGGGAGAAATCTGCAAGTCCGCTGCTTTTTCTAACGACTGTCTGGTAATGATTGCTCCGGCCGCATCGGTAGGTCCATCGGTTCCATCGGTACCTCCGGCTAAAAGTGCGAATGAGACTTCTTTTATTGTTTCTTCCTTTTTTAAGTAATTAAGCGCTGCCAACGCAAATTGCTGGTTACGGCCTCCCTTCCCTTTACTCTTCATGGTAACGGTTGATTCCCCACCCCACAAAACACAGACGGGACCCTGCTTTCTCTCCCGGAGAAGCACCTCTGTAAACTCTCTCGCTTTTTCATCCGCTTCTCCGGATAACGCCGGATAGAGGATAGTTGTGCGGTAACCCAGCTCCACGGCTTTCCTCGCTGCAGCGTCCAAGGCATGGCGATTGGTAGCTACTAAAGTATTATGGACATTTTGAAATATTGGACTTCCGGACTTGGGCGTATCGGGTATACTGCCTTGTCGGCCCGAGAGCAGGTGTGTTCGAACTTCCACAGGGAGTTCCTCCTGGAGTCTGTATTTTTCAATGATTTTCCAGGCATCCTCAAAAGTGGTATTATCGGGCGCGGTAAGCCCGCTGGCGATAACCGACAGGTCATCGCCTGGCGCATCGCTCAATATAAGTGCTACCACGGTTGCCTGAGTGTACTGCATCAGTTGCCCCCCCTTGATAGCTGACAAGTGCTTTCTAATGGTATTGATTTCTTCAATATCGGCGCCACAGTCCAGTAATAACTGACCGGTAATTTGGATATCGGTTAGCGTGCAGGCGGGTGGAGCATCTGCCATTAGCGCGGAAGCGCCTCCACTAACCAATAAAATGATCAAGTCGCCTTTGTTAGTCTTTTTAAAAAAGGAAATCATGGCTTCGCCCCCCTTCAAACTATTTTCATCGGGTATAGGATGCCCGGATTCTATTGTCCGGCATGAGTTTAATGGAAGTGCGTGGCCATATTTGGTGATGACGAGTCCGTCCGATATCTTTTGCTGTAAAATTTTCTCTGTTTCCTCTGCCATTGCCGAAGAGGCCTTCCCGACGGCTGCTACATAGACCTTTCCGATTTTGTCCAAGTGGATTGTTTGGTCTCCCGCTAATAATTCGTTCCCATTTATCAGGATATGTCCCGGAATAAAATGTCCGGGTTTGACGACCTCCACTCCTGTCAGAAATATTTCTAAAGCATTTTCTCTTATCATAGCTCAAATGGATATTAGTTTTCAACGACGCAATGTATTTTCTCAATCAATTTTATATTACCTTCGGTAAGCGTTAGTTGTTTAACTAACTAATTAGCGTTAACCCGATAAAATTAAACAATATAAGGAAGTTGTTTCCGGACTTTGTTTGAAGATTTAAACATAGATGAATCTTTAAATTCGTCCGTCAATCAAAAAATATCAATTATCAGATGAAAAGAATCATCAAAAAAGTAGCTGTCTTAGGGTCGGGAGTAATGGGTTCCCGTATTGCCTGTCATTTTGCGGGAGCCGGTGTACCGGTTTTGTTGATGGATATTGCGCCTTTGGAGTTAAATGATGCCGAAAAAGCCAGAGGGCTTACCCTTGATAGCGCTAAGGTGAGAAACCGGATTGTTCAGGATGCCCTCGCCTCCACACTTAAATCGAATCCTTCGCCGGTATACACTAACGAGGTTACTAAGCGGATTACGACTGGAAATTTTACGGACAATATGAAGGATATTGCGGATTGCGACTGGGTAATTGAAGTGGTTGTTGAGAGACTCGATATAAAACAACAGGTATTTAATGAAGTTGAAAAGTATCGGAAGCCGGGAACGCTGATTACGTCCAATACATCCGGGATTCCTATTCATCTGATGGCAGAAGGTAGAAGCGAAGATTTTAAAAAGCATTTTTGCGGAACGCATTTTTTTAATCCTCCCCGTTATTTACGTTTACTGGAGATTATTCCTACTCCTTTTACGGATAAAGCAGTAATAGATTTCTTAGTAGAATATGGTGATTTATATCTCGGTAAAACTACTGTTTTGTGCAAGGATACGCCGGCATTTATTGCCAACCGGATAGGCGTATATAGTATTGCTTCCATTTTTAAACTCATGGAAAAATTGGGTTTAAGCATTGATGAGGTCGAAGCGCTGTCAGGTCCTATATTGGGAAGACCCAAATCGGCTACTTTCCGTACCGCAGATGTAGTAGGGATTGATACGCTGGTAAAAGTGGCACA
>JACFNM010000202.1:6868-7596 GCA_019454915.1 Chitinophagaceae bacterium | reverse complement strand
AGAGTAACCGGTACTGCATTTATCTCCGCGATACACTTCCCAGGTGGTATAGGGCGCTGAGCCGGAATCGCAACCTGGCAAAGCGGCTAAGATAAAAATGCTTAAAGCCGCTTTTATCCATTTGGAAGAAAATTTATGTTTGATCACGTTGGCGCTATGATTTGATTATAAAACGCATCCGATAATTGCGATAGTTCATTGTTGCGGATATTGTTGCGACGTACTTTTCCGGATGCTACCTGGTGTCCTCCCGGTTTTTTATATTCATCAGATTTTTGTTTCCCTGAATTGTTGTTCCACGATAATAAAAAACAGTCGCTGATTCTATCATCTGCTGTAACACCAATAAAAACTCAAAAAATAGAATCGAAAAGATTGCCTCTTTAAGTATTAAAATTAAAGAATTGGAGTTGTAAAATGAGAATTTCTGGTAAGCCAATTTTCTGGCCAATTATTTCCAGATGAGTCTCACTTCGATGGCATGTATATGGAGTGAACTGAGTGTTGTTTATGTTATTGTACATTGAATTGCTGCATTACTTTTCCAAAACTGTCTGAGTAGTCCATGATATTCAGATTTGACTTGACATTGCGAGCGCATATTGCGTTGAGGCGTCTCTGGGTGACCCGGACAGAAAGAACAGCCTTGCATATAATACCAATATTTGGTATTTTTGACTTAAATATTTTGAATTATGGCAAAGAATACTTCAATTCTCTTAGGGGAT
>JACFNM010000202.1:0-6858 GCA_019454915.1 Chitinophagaceae bacterium | reverse complement strand
CTTTTCATAAATAAACAGGTTAAATCGGGGAAATTCTCTTCAGCAAGTGAAGTAGTCAGGGCTGCGTTGCGATTATTAGAGTATGAAGAGGCTAAAAAGGCAGAACTTATAAAGCAGTTAAAGAAAGGGGAGAAGTCGGGCTATGTCAGGAACTTTAATCGAGACAACTTGTTAAAAGCGCTTCATCAGAAATATGTCGCCAGATGATGAGGTATAAGATAAGTAATGAGGCTCAAAATGACCTGGAGAATATTTGGCTTTATACTTTTGAAAATTGGTCTAAAGAACAAGCCGACAGATATTACAATCAGATACTGGATGAAATTGAATACTTAGCTGAAAATCCGGATGCCGGAAAAGACTATAGCCACATAAGAGAGGCTTATTTACGTTCAAAAGTGAAATCGCATTTTATCTTTTACAAAGTCAATAAGAAGGAAAATCTAATTGAGATTATAAGAATCCTGCACGAACAAATGGACATAGAAAATCGGTTAAGCGAATGACCCTGTTTAGAAGTATGACTAATGTTTGAATTGAATAGTTCAACAAAACCCTATATTCCAAATCTTATATTCAAGTCGAATCTTACTTCGAAGGATTGTGCGCCGAATAACTCCGGCGTTGTTTGTGTATCAGGTGTTGCATTGCTGTATTACTTTTCTAAGCCCGTCTGCATAATGCAAGATATCCGGGTTGGCGTTGATACTGTGTGCGAGTATTGAACAGAGCCCCCTTCGGGACATTCGACTGGAAAGAAGACTGCTATCGTCTTCCTGAACGAGCAGATCTTGTGGACAATTTCTGAAGGCTTTGCAATCTGTAGGAACGATAAAAATGATACATTTGTAGGTACCTGAAAAATATGAATTTATGGAGATAACAACAGATATATTTTTAGGCGACAGCAGAGTGGAACTTACCAGGCTACCGGATAATTCGGTAGATTTGATTGTTACCTCACCTCCCTATGCCGACCAACGAAAAAACACATACGGAGGTATTCACCCGGACAAATATGTTGGATGGTTTTTACCGATATCAGAGCAATTGTTGAGAGTATTAAAGCCGACCGGAACTTTTATTTTAAATATCAAAGAGAAAGTGGTTGACGGAGAACGGAGCACTTATGTGATGGAACTAATAATAGCCATGCGAAAGCAGGGATGGCTGTGGACGGAAGAGTTTATCTGGCATAAGAAAAATAGTTATCCCGGAAAGTGGCCAAATCGTTTCCGTGACAGTTGGGAGCGACTTTTGCAATTTAACAAGCAGAGACAATTTAATATGTATCAGGAGGAAGTGATGGTTCCAATGGGTGATTGGGCTAAAACACGATTGAAAAAACTATCAAATACTGACAAGGTAAGAGACAATTCGAAAGTTGGCAGCGGCTTTGGGAAGAATATTTCAAATTGGTTAGACAGGGATAAGGCTTATCCGACAAACGTTTTACATCTTGCAACAGAGTGTAACAACAAAAATCATTCGGCTGCTTTTCCCGAGGAACTCCCCCAATGGTTTATAAAACTTTTTACAAGAGAAAATGACACAGTTTTAGATCCATTCATGGGTAGCGGAACAACGCTTGTTGTTGCCAACCGAATGAAAAGAAATTCTATTGGTATAGATATTATGCCTGAGTATTACGAGATGGTAAAGAACCAGCTAAAGCCCGTCGAACTATATCTTTTGGAGCCAAAAGTTAAGTATGAGAAAACTAAACCTAAAGGACGTTACGCAGTACGTTGAAAAGAATATCGGGACATTTCACTTAAAAAGAATACAGAGCCTTGACAGTTTAAAATTATCACAGGTTTTAAAACGGAAGAATCCATACTTATTCAAGGCAAAGTATGTTTTGACCGCGGAACAAATCGTCAGAGGAATTGTTGATGCACATATTTCATCAAATGAAGAAACAATCTTTGGCGACTGGCTTGAAGGACTCGCAATCTTTATTAATGAGAAGGTTTACGGAGGTAAAAAATCCGGAATTACCGGGATTGATCTTGAATTTGACAAAGACGGAATTCGTTACATCATTACCATAAAATCGGGGCCGAATTGGGGTAACAGTTCACAGATTAAAAAAATGGTTGCCGACTTTAAAACAGCCAAGAGGACATTGCGAACAAGTAACTCTCAGCTCGTAATCACAGCCGTGAATGGCTGTTGTTATGGTAGAGACAATAAGCCGGATAAAGGTGATCACTTCAAATATTGCGGACAGAAGTTCTGGGAATTCATTTCAGGTGATAAAGATCTTTATGTCGAAATCATCGAGCCGCTCGGCTACATGGCCAAAGAGAAAAACGATGACTTCATGAAATCCTATGCGCAAATGATAAATAAGTTCACCAAAGAATTTTCAAACCAATATTGTGATGATTTTGGCAATATTGACTGGAGGAAACTGGTTGAGTTTAATTCGCGTGACGGATTACAATAGTGTATGATTCGCTGCCAATAACCAGGGTCATTTGCCAGTCAAGCCCTATTACATTAGCTCATGCGTCACGCGGGCTGTACGTTGTTTATGTATCATGTGTTGAATTGCTGTATTACTTTCCCAAAACTGTTTGAGTAGTCCGGGATATTCAGGTTGACCCTGACATTGCATGCGCGTATTGCTCCGAGCCCCCTCCGGGAGACTCGGCTGGGAAGGCCGGTTTGGTTGGAAATAAATAAATTTGTCGAAAGTATTCCTGTGCTAATTGATACCGGACAGTTTATCATTTACGATATGCTCCATATAAAATAACATACTATTGACTTCAATAAGAATGACAATCACCACATAAACATGAATGCAGATACAGGAAAAATAATCATGGTAGCAGGTATCGTTCTGCTGGTAGCAGGCGCCCTGGTATATTTCTTTCATGATAAAATGAACTGGATTGGCAGGCTGCCGGGAGATATCCGTATAGTACGCGATAATTTTCGTTTTTATTTTCCCATTACCACCATGATTCTGCTCAGTATTGTACTGTCTTTTCTGGTCTGGCTGTTTAAGAAATTGTAGGTATCCTACTTCTTTTTCTTAAACTCATAAAACCTTACCCAGTCAATTTCCATCTCTACGGGTAAATCTTCGGTATATACTTTTCCAACCCAACTGCCACCCAGTTGCATATCCAGCAGCAGATAATATTTGTACCGGTCAAAAGGGAACTGCCCTTCTTTATCCGTCTGTATTTTCGGATAGGAAAAGGTTCTGATGTTATTGATAAAGAATACGAGACTATCGGGATGGAGTTCCACCGAATAAGTATTGAAATCGTTGGGGTCTATTTTACCCGTTGCACCCTGTTTGGGGTTTTTCATTTTCAAATTGTAGGTATAATGCGAATGAACGGTCTGATAAGCGATAGAGTCGCTGTTTAACCGTTCCATGATGTCTATCTCTCCTCCGTCCGGCCATTTCATTCCCTGCGACAGCAACCAGAAAGCCGGCCATGCACCACGCGCACCATTCAATTTGGCCCTGATATCCAGCCGCCCGAATCCAAAAGCCACTTTATCTTTGGTATATACCCCTCCGGTAATATAGCGCGCAGTATCTTCCGGTACACTGTGGTTGATGATACCCCGTAGTATAAGTTTACCGTCACGCATGGCATAACAACTATCAAAATTACTCATGTGGCGATTCCAGTCGGAGTATCCACGGGGAATTTTTGACCACCTAACTGTATCAAAATGATCTTGCTGATTGAAATTCTCTTCCCAGCTCAGCGTCATTTGTTGAGCATTCCTCGTGGCAGTACAAGATGCAAACAAAAAAGCAAGAGCAGGTATCAGCCAATAGATTTTATTTTTCACTGAATATCTTTTTGACAATTATAATTATTGTAGTTCCAATCTGGCAACGACAGGCATATGATCCGAGGCTTCTTTGTTCTGTATTACCTCGTGAGTTAAAACCGAAAATTTCTCTGCGGGTCTGAAAGCAATAAAATCAATGGCGCCGGTTTCTCCCTCTTCCCAAAAAGTGGAAGGGCAGTTCTGACAGGTACGGGTAAAGTTTTTATCGAGTATCTGAATTACCTCGTCCTCTTCAGTTGCATTAAAATCACCTGCCACGACAAAAGGTAAGGATGTTTCTCCGGCTATCCGCGTGATTTCATTTATTTGCAACAACCGGCTTTCCTTATTATAGGCTTCTAAGTGGGTGCTCCCAAAACGAAACGCCTTTCCGTTGGATGCAGTTACCGTAGCAGTGGCCAATACGCGCGGTTCACCCCCCTTTTCCTCCGCCATTGGCAGGGCGAATGTTTTCATATCCGACAAGGGTAATCGCGACAAAATCAGGACGCCATATTCACCTCCGTCATAATCCATTGCTTTACCGAAATAATAGTATGCCAAATCTGTCTCGTCGGCCAATTGTTTCGCCTGGTTTATCGAACCCGATCTTTTGGTGTCCACATCCACTTCCTGAACCGCCACTACATCAGGCTTCTGTTTTTTTATTTCAGCAGCTATCAGGGATACGTCAATTAAATCAGGCTTACCGGGTGGATTGCAATGGTGAACATTATAGGTCATTACTTTAATGGCAGTCCCCGATTCCTTTTCTCTACCGTTTGGAGAAGAACAGGAACTTATGGCTGAGACCATTAAACCCGCTAATAAAGCAAATAATATCTGTTTTCCACAATCCATCATACTATAATCCGCTATATTTTTTTATGGTAGCTTCAATTCGTCCACTAACTTTCCTGCTGCATCAAAAATACGAAACCGTGCTTCTTTTTCCGAGATGCTTGCTCTAATTATATTATTGTTTGAATTGATGATTACAGGAAACCTGATTGCCTCATCCGCCTTTTGCATTCTGTGACGGTGTTCGTGCGCTGCAATGAATACATGAAGTCCAGCTTCGTTTAAGACTGGAACCCATTTCTTTTTTATCTCCACGTTTCCATGCCACCCATCGGTTGGAGGGATATGGCTGATGGCAATTTTGTATTTCGCTTTTTTAAACGCCTCTGTCTGCACCGCTTCCTTCAGCCATTCCGCCTGTTCCGTCCGGTAAGCGTCCATATCGGTAATGCCACTGTATTCTATATCGGAATCGGGTTTATCTTCCCCGCAATCCAGTACTACAAAACACGCATCTCCTCTTGTAAACATATAATACAGGCGTCCGCCAACGCCCGGAAAGTATTTGGGGAATTCTGAAGCAAAAGGTCCGCGCGTTTCATGATTCCCTCTTGCATAATACATGGGTTTTTCACTGGCAAATAATGCAATCGCCGAATCCATGAAACCGCCGAATACCTGCTCTTCACTCATGGAAGCATTAATCATGTCGCCGTTAAATACCACAAAATCCATTTTAGATAAGTCCGCCTGATTCAATAATTGCTTCATCACCTCATTGCGCTGATGAATATCATTGACTACCGCAAATTCAAAGGGTCCGGGCTTTCCCGGAGTCGTAAAGACCAGGGGTTGCCTCCTGTAAACAACAGTTGCTGCCACATCTCCGTAGTGTACATTGACGAACTCGTGCTTCAGCACCTCCTGACTATAGACCCGATAGCGATAGCGCGTATCAGGCCTTAGTTCTTTAAGAACTACACGATGTACCGTTCCCACATTCTTGAGGCCGTTTTCCGCATCGAAATACTTGATCCGTTCTTTCTGATAAAAATGACTGCCATCATCCGGCGCCAGTTCAACCCATCCCGTTGCCGGCCTATTGGTAGTCCAGATAATCGTTACTCCGGAATCCGTCATAGCCTGCAAATAGGGGCCGTGGGTGATCTTTATCTTCTCCTGTGCATAGCCGGTGGCATTTATAATAAAGAAGCCCGTAATAATTGACACAACTAACCTGAGTTTCCCGGCTTTCAATATTTGAGGAATGACTATCATTCTAATTCATTTTATGCGCTATCAATAATCGGCAGTTCACCTTTAAAGAGATTTCTCTCTTTACCACATCTAAACATGCCCGTTTCAAAATTAGCCGGACACAATGATTATTCAATTTACGATTTTATTATGGAATGAATGGTAGTTATGCTACCCATTCTTATGGGTTACTTAACCGTAAAAGCCTCATTCGGATTACTCTCCCTCTTTTAATATTTATTCAACCCGTTAATAATTGTCTGTTCCTTTTCTCTTACGGGTAGATTATGCTGGTACTGATACAATGCGCTCTCCCAGTCACCATACATCAAATTGGGTAATACGATAAATTTTGAACCAAAAAGAGCTGCATTGCCTTTTGTCTGCGAATCTCTCTCTTCCAATGATTTTTTATCAAATACTGAACTGAAATCGCTCAGGTTATCACCGAATAACATTACGATATCATAGTTAGCAGAAACGATATCCCGTCTCGGCCCCTTCGCCGAACCTGCAGTTTTCAGTATCAGGTGTTCATTATCCGCATCCGGGAAACCCCAGCGTTGCAATTCCTTCAGGGTTTGCGGTCTCTCTTCTTCCAGCCGGTTGGTAATATAAAAAACACTTACCCCTTTGCTTTTAGCATATTGAAAGAAGCTTAACCCACCGGGTACCGTATCACATTCTATCCTTTTGGTCCATACAATCCATGCAGAATCCGAATATTCTTCATTTTTCAATGCGCTGTGTACCTGGTAGGGGCTATTATCCAGAATGGTTTCATCAATATCGGTAACCAATGCAAGTGGTTTGTTGTGTTGTTCTTTCAATATGGCATCGAGTTGTATCCTCGCAGTATTATAAGCCTGGAAGCAAAGAGCTTTATATTCGGCCGCCTTCTGTTGCCATACAGCTCCCCATAGTGGGCCTTGTGTCATCAGCGAAGACGCTGTTGTATCAATACCGGTATTACGTTGTACCCTGCATGCT
>JACFNM010000201.1 GCA_019454915.1 Chitinophagaceae bacterium | reverse complement strand
CCGGTCCTTCATCCCAAAGGTGAACGACTGCCGGTGGTCAATGATTTTATTGATTCACCTGCAACAGATAGTAAAGGTAATCCTGCTATTTCCCTGATTGAACATTTCTATACAGAAAAAAACGAAACCGTAGCAGGAATAGAAAGCCTTTTCGATAGCACACGGGAGCTTAACCGGCTAACCCGGGAGGAGAAACCAGGGCATGGACCATTGTTGCGGGTGAGCGAACTGAAGGTATGGTTTCCCAAAAAGAAGAAGGGTTTAAGACACTCCCCGGATTTTATCAAAGCAGTAGATGGAGTAAGTTTTGACATAAAGGAAGGGCAGACTGTCGGATTAGTTGGAGAATCCGGATGTGGAAAAACGACACTCGGAAGGAGTATTATTCGTTTAATAGAACCTGTATCCGGTTCTGTCTTTTTTGAAGGGGAAAATATATTGGAATGGAATCGAAAAAGACTGCGACAAATGCGCCGGAAATTTCAGATAGTATTTCAGGATCCTTATTCTTCGCTGAATCCACGTACGGCGATTGGAAAGGCTATTCAGGAAGTGATGAGATTACATGACCTGGGTGTAAACGACAGGGATCGAAAGGAACGGGTAATTCACCTGTTGGAAAAAGTGAACATGGCGCCCGATCATTACTTCCGTTACCCACATGAATTCAGTGGCGGCCAAAGGCAGCGGATAGGTATAGCAAGAGCACTGGCGTTAGAACCTTCCTTTATGATATATGATGAGTCGGTCTCTGCCCTGGACGTCAGCGTACAGGCACAGGTGCTCAATCTTCTGAATGATTTGAAAAAAGATTTCGGCTTTGCAGCGCTTTTTATTTCTCACGACCTGTCGGTGGTCCACTATATCAGTGATACGATATTGGTAATGCAGCAGGGGAGAATTGTTGAATCCGGAAAATCAGAAGACGTATATACCAACCCGCAGAACGATTACACGAAAAAACTGATAGCAGCTATCCCGGGAAAACGCTTTTCTGCGTAAGATGAGGTTTTTAATGGCTGGATAGGGCTTAGCTATCAAATCGCCCGACAAAAAGCGTCGGTAGGTGATTGTGTTCTGAATCCGATCCTGAATATTTTAATTTTGAATTAATATTTCCTTACCTTTGCACGCTGTTAAATTATGCTGTTTACATGAAACCTGGTGCCGTAAGATCAGGTTCCCGACACTCAAAGATGCGCCTGGATTGACAAGGACAAGTTTCATGTGGCTCCTTAAATATCAACGTAAGCAAATGAAACTATCACAATTCCGGTTCGACCTCCCTCTAAATCTTATTGCGCAGCATCCCACCAAAAAAAGAGAAGATTCAAGATTAATGGTTGTCCACCGCGACTCCGGAAAAATTGAAGACAAACACTTCCGGGATGTATTGGATTACTTCGATGATAAAGACGTTTTTGTTGTCAATAATACCAAGGTGTTCCCTGCCAGAATGTATGGACGCAAAGAAAAAACAGGAGCAAAAATCGAGGTATTCCTACTCCGGGAGCTGAATCATCAGAATAAATTGTGGGATGTGATTGTAGACCCCGCCCGCAAAATCCGGGTGGGCAACAAACTTTATTTCGGCGATGCGGAAGACCTGGTGGCAGAAGTAATAGATAATACGACATCTAGAGGCCGTACCATCCGGTTTTTATTTGACGGCAGCGACGCCGAGTTCAAGGAAGTGCTGAATGCACTGGGCGAGACACCATTGCCTAAATATATAAAACGCAAACCGGATGAAGAAGACCGGGAACGCTACCAAACGGTGTATGCCAAGCATGAAGGCGCTGTGGCCGCTCCGACGGCCGGGTTACACTTTAGCGTGGAACTCATCAAGCGGCTCGAAATCAAGGGTATCCGTTTTGCCGAGATTACGCTACATACCGGTTTAGGCACTTTCAGACCCATAGAAGTGGAAGACCTGAGTAAGCATAAGATGGATGCCGAGTACTATAGAATAGAAGAAAAAGCCTGTGCTATCGTAAATAAGGCAAGAACGGACGGTAGAAGGATTTGTTCGGTAGGCACGACAACCATGAGGGCCTTAGAAACCTCCTTTACTTCTGAAAAAATGCTGAAGCCTTCAGAAGGATGGACAAATACCTTTATCCATCCACCCTATAATTTCTCGATCGCGGATTCTTTAATCACCAATTTTCATCTTCCCAAAACAAGCCTCCTGATAATGACTTGTGCTTTTGCCGGCTATGATCTCGCTATGGAAGCGTATAAAAAGGCTATAAAAGACAAGTACCGCTTCTTTAGTTACGGAGATGCTATGCTGGTCATATAATTGAGTAAGCAGTTACCCAATAACGCCGGCCGCCTGGTAACGGGGTCCCGCCATGGGACGGGATTAGATAAATCTAAGCCCCCGGAATCCCGGCAACCGTTGGCACTATCATTAGTTCCATTACGCTTACCGCCAATTTCAGTGTTAGATTTGGCAGGAAAAATTTTTTATTTAAAAATATTTTCTACATTTGTGAAATAGTTAGAAAATATCTAATTATTTTTGTCTTTCTATCGAAAACAATTAACACTTACTTTAAAATATTAGATTTCGACATGTCAACAGAAAGCAAGATAATGGAGCCTGAAAGAATTAAGTCAACCATGCCGGCTTTAATACTGCCGGGAGGATACCATGCGATAGTACCGCCGTTAGCTACGGCTAAGAGTTTTCAGAAGATTAAGAATTTCATTGAGGAGCACCTCGAAAAGGACATGAATTTATTCAGGGTGAGCGCCCCTTTATTCGTTCGTCAGGATACGGGCATTAATGACGATTTGAACGGTGTTGAGAGAGCCGTCTCTTTCCCCATGAAAGGAATGAATGAATGCAGGGCAGAGGTAGTTCAGTCTCTGGCTAAATGGAAAAGGATGGCTTTGGCCGAATATGGAATTTCAGCGGGTAGCGGGATCTTTACGAACATGAATGCTATCCGGCCGGATGAACTGCCGGATAATTCCCACTCCCTTTTCGTGGATCAATGGGACTGGGAGAAACATATTACCGCCTCTGATCGAAAAATAAGTTATCTGAAAAAGACGGTTAAGACGCTGTACAGCATTCTTCGGAAAGCGGAAGTATTTGTACACGAGCTGCATCCGGAAATCAAACCTATCCTTCCGGAACAGATTCATTTTATTCATTCGGAGTCCTTATTGCTACAGTTTCCGAATCTTACTCCCCAGGAAAGGGAAAACGAAATAGTTAAAAAGTACGGAGCTGTTTTTGTTATGGGGATAGGCGGAGCGCTGTCAGACGGTAAAGCGCATGACGGCAGGGCGCCGGATTATGACGACTGGACCACAGCCAACGAAGAAGGCTTCCACGGACTGAATGGAGACATCCTCGTCTGGAACCCGGTATTGGGCAAGGCTTTCGAACTATCTTCCATGGGCATACGGGTGGATAAACAGGCGCTTCTGCGTCAATTGGGTATCCGGGGGCAGGAGCGGAAACTGGAATTTTTGTACCATCAGCGGTTAATGGAAGATCAGATGCCACTGAGTATTGGCGGAGGAATAGGTCAGTCGAGGGTGGGGATGTTTTTGTTACGAAAAGCACATATTGGAGAGATCAGCGCCGGTATTTGGCCGGAAGAAATGGTGCATCTGTGTAAAGCCCACGGAATACAATTGTTATAGAAGTCTTTAAAGTCACGCGGTCCACTGCAGGGATATATTTGGAAAGCACTTCAACAAAAAACTGGTGTGCAAACCTGCACACCAGTAAAATGAACTAACCCGTATACTGCGGTAAACCGCTAATTATTTGTTGACCGTTGCATTAAGGCGCGTATTTATCCAATATTCTCAAACCGGTGATGAATACGTGCCCTGCATAATTTATATTCTAAACCACGTGTTTTTGTGCCCGGAACAGATTCGTCATCCGGGTTCAGACCTTTAAGCATTTCGATAATCCAATATTTCAAAACTGTGTACATGATGGTAAATTTTAGATGAGTAGCGGTTAATTTTTATTTCATTAATAACATCTCCACTCTTCTGTTTGCCGCCCTTCCTTCTCTGGTACCGTTGCTCGCTATCGGATTGGAAATACCGTTGGCAGATACAATAATTTGTTGATCTTTCACTCCGAGGTCTATCAAGTAATCTCTTACGTTTTGTGCACGGAGATGGGAGAGATAACTATTGTAAGCGGGATCTCCGCTATTGTCAGTAAAGCCGGCTATACTCACTTTTAAAGAATCATTAAAGATAAGCAGGTCGGCAAAATCCATTATAGTATTAAATTCTTCCGTATCAATCTTTTCAAATTGATTGAAGTTAAAGTGTAAAGAACTCAACATGATAAAATTACCTGATTCTTTAACACTTTGGTGGAAAAGGCTATTCTTTTGATTTCTGGTAAGGGATACGGCTGCAAGCTGAACTGTTTTTACCTCAGGTTGAATCTCCACTTCTTCTTCGTACGTTGATACGACAACAGGTTCGTTCTTCTTAGACGCCTGGGCTTCCACAGCGTAACGGGTGGTGGAATTAGGCGTTACCGGGCTTAACCGGTAAGCATTATCAAAAAGAGTTGTTTCATTGCTGGAACCGGAAAAATAGTTTGTCAGCAATCGGTCAATCTGAAAGGATATTAGGATAATACTGCTGATGATTAATAACGTTTTCATACGAGTTTACTTTTAGTGGTTTTGATAGTATTATCCCGAAATGGGTACGTAAAAATACCATCAGTCATGATAAAAACCGCATGAATCACCAGGAATCTTCTCTACACAATCCATTAATTATCATAGCTCAATGAAACATGAAAAAAATAAGCGAAACCGTTCACCTACGTTAACACCATATCTCGCGGTAAACTGAATTGAATGCAAAAATCAGAGCTGTCCGGTTATAAATAATTCACCAACAGGAGTAATTACAACAGATCGTCGGGATACAGTGCGTATCCTAATAATCAGGTATTAAGTACCCTAGGCATTTTTTGCGAAAGCATCATTAAATCGGCCAGCACGAAGGCCGTCACCGCTTCAAGAACAACAGGGACTCGCAGTGCAATGCATAGGTCGTGGCGTCCTTTCACCGAAAAGGATTCTATAGCTCCGGTTTCCCAGTTGAGCGTTTCCTGAATTTTTGGAGTAGAAGAGGTGGGCTTCACGGCAATTCTGAATACAAGTTCATTTCCGTTGCTTATTCCGCCAACTATTCCCCCTGCATGGTTGGAACGGGTCTTTCCCTCCATATCTACGATGGCATCATTATGCTCGCTGCCAAACATCCTCGCAGCAGCAAAGCCTGTTCCAAATTCTATCCCTCTGATTGCAGGAATAGACATCACCGCGTGCGCCAACAATGCCTCTGCGGAGTCAAAAAAAGGTTCTCCCAGACCCAGGGGCAGGCCGCTTACCCTGCATTCCACAATGCCGCCGATACTATCTTTTGCATTAATGGCTTTTTGCAGTCCCTTTTCAAGATCCGTTTCGCCTCCGATTTCCAGCAGATCAGCCTTCACAGTAATACCCGGAGTCTGACTCTTCAGTTCCCGATGAGAAGATGACGCCAGCAGCTTTTTCGCTATTACACCGGCCGCAACGAGGCATACGGTTAACCGGCCGCTAAAATGACCGCCGCCTCTGAAGTCTTCAAATCCGCCAAACTTCTGATGGGCTACAAAATCTGCATGTCCGGGCCGCGGCACCGATCTTTGTTTCTGATAGTCTCCCGAACGCGTATTGTTGTTCTCAAAAATTATCGTGATGGGCGCTCCCGTGGTCGTATCATTAAATATGCCGCTTTTGAAAATCGGAGTATCCGCTTCCTGCCTCGGCGTCGTTCCTTTTTGCTTACCTCCCTTTCTTCTTTCGATATCGGCTAAGAAATCTTCCACTTTTAAAGGTAACCCGGCCGGACAGCCATCTATACAAATGCCCACACTCTCTCCATGTGATTCACCGAAAATATGTACCCGGAAAAGTCTTCCAAAAGAATTCATAAAAGAAACGATTTAAAAACCCATGATTATACTCCCCGTCATTTCACTAATCTCATGTATAGTAGCACTATCGGGGCTATTTCTTCTCAATAACGGCGCCTAACTTACACAAATCATCGTAAAAATCGGGATACGACTTATTGATGGCTTCAGCGTCTTCAATAGTAGTAGGTCCATCAGCCTTTAATCCCGCAACGGCACAGGCCATCGCAATCCGGTGATCGTGATGAGAGTGCACGGTAGCACCCGTAAGTCCTTTACCGCCGTGTACCAACATGAGATCATCCTGCAAGTCTATC
The DNA here is from genome assembly GCA_019454915.1 of Chitinophagaceae bacterium. Classification (GTDB taxonomy): domain Bacteria; phylum Bacteroidota; class Bacteroidia; order Chitinophagales; family Chitinophagaceae; genus Agriterribacter. Next base: position 1,359 of record JACFNM010000201.1, on the reverse strand, counting down.
TGCAATCCCATCTTACCAAACTCTTTTTGAAGCGCTATACCGCGATCGCTTTCTTTGTGCGCCAACCGGCTTACACCCTGTATCGTTGTTGTTCCTTCGCAGTAAGCAGCCAAAGCCACTAATGGAGGAAATAAATCAGGACAATCCGTTGCATCAAATTCAAAGGCTTTTAACGAACCCGACCGGACACTTATACCATTGACGGTGTCTTCAACGATGGCGCCCGCCTCAACAAGCGCTTCCATTATTCTTCTATCCGCCTGGGTAGATTCCACATTTAACCCGCTGATCTCCATTTTACCGGCAATGGCTCCCGCTACCAGCAGGAAGGATGCGCCGCTCCAATCACCCTCCACGGTATATACGATTTCAGCAGAAGGTATCTGAGCAGGAGACTGGTCAAAGTAAAACGCTTTATAGTTCTTATTCTCCGGCGTCTTCAACCCAAAGGCCTCCATCACCGCCAGTGTTAAATCAATATAAGGTCTGCTCCTGAGTTCATTCACTTTAATCGTAACATCCCTGGCCTTAGCGGCTGCATAAGCCATCAGTAACCCGGTCAAAAATTGCGAACTGAGCGAACCGTCAATCTCTATATTGCGTGGTTGGAGAGGGCCGGAAAGCGTAATGGGTAATTTTCCGTTGTTCGACTTAATGGTAATATTCAACCGGGGCAGAATTTCATCAAAAAAATCCATGGGTCTGGATACAAGACTCCCTTCACCGGTAATGGTCACGGGTAACCGGCTCAATGCAATAATAGGAGAAAACATACGAATACCCAGCCCGCTTTCACCGCAATTGACCGTGAGTCCGCTCTGTCCGACAGCCGGGGAAGACAAATCAATAGCGCTACTGTCAATTTCAATGGAGCCGTTGTCTAATTCTGTAACCTTTGCACCCAGCGCTGCTATTACGCGAAGCGCTGCTTTATCATCATTGGAATGCCCGGGGTTATGTATAATACTTCTCCGCGTAGATATCAGCGCCGCTGCGCAAGCTCTTTGCATAGCGCTTTTCGACGCAGGAGCAGGTATTGATTCGGAGATTGAAGAAGGCCGAATGGTTGCTATCATAAATTATAAGGCTTCAATTAATTTTTCCAGCTTTTGCAAAGATACCGACTCTACAATCGCCTTACCTGTTTTTTCTAATAATACATAGTTCATTTCCTTACGTTCGCGCTTTTTGTCCATCCGGAGCACGTTGATTACTTTTTTCTTATTGAATTCCGCGTAGGTAGGTAAATGATATTGCTCCAAAAGATGTACAACTCTTTCCGTATCCCTGAATCCTTTTAAATGAGCCGAAATATGGGAAGCATAGGTCATGCCAATGGAAATAGCCTGCCCGTGCGAT
>JACFNM010000200.1 GCA_019454915.1 Chitinophagaceae bacterium | reverse complement strand
ACTTCATACAATTTCTGATATCCGGGGCCGTAACAGAACAACCTAACCCTAAAATACCGTATTTCCTGTACCGGTTGGATGAGCCCTGCTTAAAAAACAGCGGCGATAGTAATTTTAAAATTACAATCGCCGCGTCGCTTTTATCATTCATTACCGGCTAATATCCGGCTTTGAGCCTCGAATCCTTAACCGTCGCCGCTTCTCTGAGCGACTGCATGACAGAATACCCCATTGACTGGCTCATTTGCATGGACAGGGCTTTTTGTTGCTCTTCTACATTTGCTGCGTCATTGGGCAACGCACCAATACTACGAACCTTCACAACATATACGCCGGTATTTCCCTCAAGCGGTGCTGAGGCTTTCGACTCATAATCTTTATTCAGTGCGGCGCCTATCACAATAAGTTCATTACCAAAACCCGGTTTGAAATTATCCGAAAAGCGGATACTGTCAGATTGCTGAACCTGCTGCCCGGCGTTTGCCGCAGCCGTTTCTATATCCGAATAAGTTCCGAATTTTTTGGCCAGCTCAGCAGCTTTTTTCTTGTCTCTAAGCTGAGATTCAACCAAAATCCTGGCCTCCGCAGCAGATTGTAATCCTTCGTCTTTCTCACCGGTGATTAACGCCACCACGTATTGTTCTCCTACAGAAATGGGATCAGAAACGGTACCCGGTTTATTATTATAAATCCATTTGATGAAAGAACGGGATGTGCCCACTCCTATAATCTGATAATCCATTTCCTTGATATTATCCGCAAGGCGCTTATTTAAGTGCTCTTTGTTTATCGTTTCATCAAAATCTTTAGCTGTTCTGCTTTGTGAAGCAAATTGGGTGGCAGCAGCAGAAGCTGCCCGATCCGTTTCCACGCTGGCTTCAATGGGTTTTGACAAATAAGCTATTTTATACGCCTGTTCAAAATCTTTCTGATCCTCAATTTCGATATAATGATAACCAAATTGGGTCTTAACTACACCTTTATCGCCCGTCTTGCCTTCGAAGCAAAAATCGTTGAATTCCTTTACCATCTGTCCGTTCGCAAAGTATCCAAGTTCTCCAAAGCCCTGTTTGGAGCCTATATCATCAGAATATTGGGCGACCATTAATTCGAAAGAAGCTCCGCCCGCGATTGCCTGCCGGATACTGTCAACCCTCCTCTTCGCAGTGGAGTCTGCAACAGTAGGTTGCCCCGTTTGCGGATCTGTGGTTGCAATTAATATATGACGTGCCCGCACCGAATCCGGCAATACTTTGCTGCCAATCATACGGGCCATAGCAATTGACCTTCCGTCATAATACGGCCCATATATTTCTCCCGGTGACAATTTTAGGATAGAGTCTTTAGCCGGAACCTGGATACGGCTTTTTCCCATATATCCATCGAAGAATGGAGTCTTGGTGCTTTGTCTGGTAACGAAAATACCTGCATCGGGAGCCTCAGCAAAAGGTTGTTTGAGTTCCTCCATCTTGTTCCACAAAGCTGTACTGTCCTGGTTATTGGGAGATGCATCAAATAACACATAAGCAATACTACGACTCCTTTCCTGCTTGAATTCCTTTTTATGCTTTTCAATATATGCCAAAATCTCCGCGTCTGATACCTGTACGGTTGAATCGGCTATCATGGAATAGGGGAGCATGACATAAGATATGTTTGAAATCTGTCCCGAAATAGCATTTTGTTTTTCTATTAACCATTTGGGTACATAGGAACCATTGGTGTACAGAGTCATGAGTTTTCGCTGAATCTGGTTAAGGACTATCGGATCTATCAATTGCTCCTGTACCTGCCGCAACTGGAGTGCATCCTTACTCTTTTGCAAAGTTTTGAAAGCGTTTCGGGCCGCTTCAATGTTATATACACCAGTCTGCGGATCGGTAAATTGTTGCTTGAATTCCGGAGGGGCATCATCACTAAACAACAAATCGGTGAACTCCTTGGAGGTAAATTCGATTCCTAACTTACCAGCTTCCGAGGTTAACAATTCTTTTGATACCAGGCTATTCCATATTTGATTTTGAATTTCGTGGCGCATAGATTCATCTACCCGGTAGCCCTGCGACTGATACTGGGCTTCCATCGCCCGGGTCCTTTCATCATATTCTTCTCTGGTTACCTTTACTCCGTTTACCGTGCCAATGGTAGAGGAAGGAGCAGAAAAAAAATGGCTTCCACCACCAACAAAGGCATCTTGCACTACGAAAGCTATCATACTTAGACCGATGATACCAAAAACAAACACGGCAGCTTTATCCCGAATCGTCTGAATTATAGACATATATTATAAGGTATATTTTTATGGACGGCAAAAATAGGGTAATATAGCTTTATCAACAAATTGTGGAAAACGAATATAAGGCAGTGTCATCGGGGTTTCAAATAAATATTTCCACCCGTTTTCCCTTGCGGTGATAAAATCATTAAACGGTTTACACAATCCTGTGTTAATTAGTCGCATTTTATGTTGAAAAACCACCTTTTTAAAAATTTTATCTGTGATTGAACTGAGTATATATTTTTTTGGATAATCCCAGGAAATTACCTTCCCTTGAAAAACGATTATAACCGACAATTTAACCACATCATGCTAACATGCCTTTTTAAAGAACCGGAAGTAAAATTTTTCCCGCCTCTTTTAATTGCACAATGTGTATAAACAGCCAAAAGGTGGATGGTATATTACCTATCCGGTGTTAATAGTTTGTGAATGAACGTTTATAAACTAATAGTTTTAACTTTGACAAGGGTTTATCGGAAATTAATATCCCCATATTCACAGGCCTAATAGTAATAGGGCTTTTAAATAAAATAATAATTATTATAGTATATTATGTCAGTTATGAACATTGAAAGAGCGAGGGAGAATGTTCAGAAAGTGGGCTTCCTGGATGTAGACATTGATCCAGCGCTTGATCTTTTTGAAGAGATTAATCGGTTGAAGAAAGAGAAAAATGCGGTGATCCTCGCGCATTATTACCAGGAGCCTGATATTCAGGACGTAGCTGATTTTATAGGAGACAGCCTCGGTTTGGCCCAGCAGGCGGAAAAGACTAAAGCGGATATTATTGTCTTTGCTGGTGTTCATTTTATGGCGGAAACGGCAAAGATTCTGAATCCGGGGAAGAAGGTGCTGTTACCCGATTTAAAGGCTGGGTGCTCGCTTTCTGATTCGGCGCCGCCGGATCTGTTTAAGAAATTTAAAGATGAACATCCGGATCACATCGTCATTTCGTATATTAATTGCTCAGCGGGGATTAAGGCGCTGACTGATATCATTTGCACGTCTACGAATGCAAAACCAATTGTAGATAGTTTGCCGCAAGATCAGAAAATCATTTTTGCCCCAGACCGGAATTTGGGCGCGTATATAAACAAAATGTCAGGGAGGAAGATGGTTTTGTGGAACGGATCGTGTATGGTGCATGAGATGTTTAGTAGGGAGAGGATCACGAAGCTGAAGGTGAGGTATCCGGAAGCGAAAGTAATTGCACATCCGGAGTGTGAGGAGACGATTTTAGAGATGGCGGATTTCATTGGTTCTACAACACAGTTATTGAAGTTTACCCAGAAGGACGAGGCGAAGGAGTTTATCGTAGCCACCGAGATGGGGATATTGTACCAGATGGAAAAGCGCTCCCCGGAGAAGGTGTTTATTCCCGCCCCGCCGGAGAATAGCTGTGCTTGTAATAACTGCCCACACATGAAGTTGAACACGTTAGAAAAGCTGTACCTGTGCCTGGAATATGAATTGCCGGAAATTACGATGGAAGAGGAGTTGCGTGTAGCGGCGCTCCGGCCGATCAGAAGGATGCTGGAGATGAGTGCCCAGTTAGGATTATAAGCTGGTTTACAGGAGTTTTCTCCTAACGGCCCATATATACCATCAGAATTTGTACATCGCTGGGATTTACGCCTGAAATGCGGGATGCCTGTCCGAGTGTTTTCGGTTTGATTCGGGTAAATTTTTGTCGTGCCTCGGTGGAGAGAGCATTGATTGAGGAGTAGTTCATCGTATCCGGAATGATGAGGTCTTCTAATTTGTTCATTTTGGCAACGAGTTCCTTTTCTTTTTCTATATAAACGTGATATTTGGTTTGTATTTCTGCCTGTTGTAAAGCTTCTGAGGAATAAGGATGAAGAAGTTGTTCTACAACAGGAATCCCGGATATCAGTTGATGGATACTTACTGATGGGCGGAGCAGAATCTGGTTAAGCTTTTGTTTTTGAGCAATGGGAGAAGATGAAATATTCGTTAAAAACGGATTAACTGATTCAGGTTCAATTGATATTGAATTAATTATACTATTTATATTATTAATTTCTGCCTTCTTTTTGTCAAGAGCAACCATTCTTTCTTCGGTAGCCAATCCTATACGATGGGATAGTTCTGTTAAACGGAGATCGGCATTATCCTGGCGTAGCAGGGTTCTGAATTCAGCGCGGCTTGTAAACATCCGATAGGGTTCTTTCGTGCCTTTGCTGATAAGATCGTCTATAAGGACGCCGATATAGGCGTCGCTTCTTTTAAGAATGAGGGGTTCTTTATGGTGGAGTGATAAATGCGCATTGATACCGGCAATGATTCCCTGGCAGGCAGCTTCTTCGTATCCGGTGGTTCCGTTGATTTGACCGGCGAAAAACAAATTTCGAATGAGTTTGGTTTCGAGCGAATAAAGCAGTTGCGTGGGTGGAAAATAGTCGTACTCGATGGCATAACCGGGCCGGAACATTTTTGCCTTTTCAAAGCCAGGTATTTGTTGCAGCGCCTGGTATTGTATTTCTTCGGGCAACGAAGATGAAAATCCGTTGACATAAATTTCGATGGTATTCCAGCCTTCGGGTTCAACAAAGATCTGGTGCCGTTCCTTGTCGGCAAAACGACTTACTTTATCTTCGATACTCGGGCAATACCGGGGACCCACTCCTTCTATTCTTCCGGTATACATGGGACTTCTGTCGAAGCCTGTTTTAAGGATATCATGAACCGTTTGATTGGTATAAGTTATCCAGCAGCTTTTCTGCTGGTTGGGTGTGATCTTGTTCGTGGGAAGAAAACTAAATCCCTGGATGAAGTCGTCTCCTTTTTGTTCTTCCATTTTTGAATAGTCAAGACTTCTTCCGTCTACCCGGGGTGGTGTACCGGTTTTTAACCGGTCGCTTATGAAGCCGAGGCTTACGAGTTGTTCGGTTAATCCGGTGGCCGCCTTTTCCGCAACGCGGCCGCCGCCAAATTTCTTTTCGCCTACGTGTATGATTCCATTGAGAAAGGTTCCGTTGGTGAGGACAACCGAGGAGGATTTAATTTCATGCCCCATGCCCGTTACCACACCTATACATTGATCGTCTTTGATCAACAGGTTTTTGACCATGTCCTGGTAGAAATCAATATTGGGGGTTTGTTCCAGCATGGTTCTCCATTTCTGGGAAAACAGCATCCTGTCGCTTTGTGCTCTTGGGCTCCACATAGCGGGGCCCTTAGATTTATTGAGCATCCGGTATTGGATCATAGTGGTATCGGTGACTATACCGGTGTAACCACCAAGTGCATCAATTTCACGGATGATTTGTCCTTTTGCTATTCCACCCATAGCCGGGTTACAACTCATTTGGGCAATGGTTTGTAAATTCATGGTAACCAGGAGTACTTTACTTCCCATGTTTGCCGCTGCGGCTGCTGCTTCGCAACCGGCGTGACCAGCGCCAACCACAATTACATCATACTTTGAAAACATCCTGCAAAATTACATTTCTGTAAGAAATAGGCGGAGTTAAAATATAAGCGTTGGGATGGTTGATTTAAGTCAACAATGTTTCACGTGAAACCATCGCTTAATCGCATGAAAAATTTTGCACGAGATAGTAAAATCTTTCTTTGCCGCGGATAGGATGGAAGGAAACACCAATATATTTTACCTCAGGCGATAAGATGTTCTTTCGATGTCCGAGGCTTTTGACACCGGCATCAATCAGTAGAAACAGCACTGAAAAGAGTCCGTTTTCTTTACCCTCGTATATATTTTCAGAAACGCATTCGAAATAGCCAAACCGATTCATCCGTTCCTGGAAACTTTCTCCGAGGGAAGACTGATGGGAGATGGACATTTGATTTTGGCCTAAATCCTTTGCATGCGTTTCGGCTATGCTGTGTAATCTTGGAGAAGGCAGTAGAACAGGCAATGGAGTTTGATGATTCAGTTCTTTAATCAGGGATTGGCTGTAGGAACTTTTTGCCTCCGGGAATTGTTCAAGGAAGGGATGAACAATCTCTTTGATGAACTCCCTGGGTTGTGTTCTGACAATATTAACCCAATAGACGACTTCTTTTTCTTCATGACTTAAAGAAGTGTATTCGGGAAGTAATCGAAGCTGATTTTCCAGTGAAGTGTCTCTCGTAACGGTGATATTGAAGGGTTTATCTTCTAAAGTGATGGAACCCTGAGAAAAGGAATAGTGGTTGATACAGAATGCAATAATAAATACATAGAAACGTTTCACGTGGAACGGCGTTGATTTGTATTAAAATATAGGTCTAATAAACGGTTTTCTTCACGTCTCATTTCTTCTTCGTCTCTTTTTAACTTATCCTTGTAGCCGCATAAATGGAGCGCCCCGTGAAAAATTACCCGATGGATTTCCTCTTTGAAACTTTTCCCTAAGGACTGGGCGTTGTCTTTAACCCGGTCAATGCTTATATAAATCTCAGCATCAATACCATCTTCTGCTCCGAGATTGAATGTGATTACGTCCGTATAGTAATCGTGTTGTAAAAACTGTTGATTGATGTCCAATAAAAAGGCGTCGGAACAAAAAATCACCTGAAGACGTACTAAGTTCCGCTTCTTCTTTTTGAAAATGGTTGAGATAAAGACCTTCAGTTCTTTTCTGTTCTTTAAAACAAACTGCCGATGAAGGAAATGAAAATTGACCTGACTCATTAATAATGATGGATAGAATAGATTCAAAAATGCTGAAAAGCGATGCAAATCTATAAATAGATTTCTTTTTAATCTTACCTGTATTCGTTAAGACTTCTTCTCATGGTGTCCATTTAAACCAAAAAGGGGTTGTATTTTTGTACTGCTCTACCGGGGAGCAAATTAAATATAGTTGGGATGAAACGATTATCTGAAATAAAACCAGGCATTAAAGTAGTTATCAGGGAAGTGGAAAATGATGAGCTATTACTTAAACTCATGGAAATGGGTTTTATTCCCGGAGAGACCATTACCATTGAACAAGTGGCGCCGTTGGGAGACCCCATATCCGTTTCCGTGGCGGGGTATAATCTGAGTCTGCGTTTGAATGAAGCGAAAAACATCCTGGTGGAATAGCCTGCCAGTTAAGACCACCTGAATTTTCCTATATATTATGACTGTCGGTTTGTATTTCGGCTCCTTTAATCCTGTTCATCATGGCCATTTGATCATCGCATCCTATATGGTTAATAACACCGCACTCGACCAGGTTTGGTTTATCGTTTCGCCACAGAATCCTTTCAAAACATCACAATCGCTTTTAAATGAATACCAGCGCCTGCATTTGGTGAAATTGGCGATTGAAGGAGAAACAAACCTGCGGGCATCCGATATCGAGTTTTATCTACCCAAGCCTTCCTATACCATTGATACGATTACTTACCTGGAGGAAAGATATCCGCACCATCAATTTTCGATCATCATGG
>JACFNM010000802.1 GCA_019454915.1 Chitinophagaceae bacterium | reverse complement strand
AAACGGAGCGGTAGTTGGTGTAACCGTTACTGAACGGGGAACGAATAATGCGACCACTACGGATGTTAATGGTCAGTACACGCTCCAGGTTACGAATGCTAACAGCGTGCTGGTGTTCACTTTTGTAGGGTATAAAACGGTTGAGATAGCCGTGTCCGGCCGTTCTGTGGTTAATGCAACTATCGAAACAGAAGCGCAGGAACTTTCGGGTGTGGTAGTAACTGCATTAGGTATTACCAGGGAAAAGAAATCACTGGGCTACTCTGTGGAAGAGGTGGCAGGTAAGGAAATGAACAGAGTGGCACAGACGAACGTACTGAATGCCATGTCCGGTAAGGTAGCGGGCGTCACAATTAACCAAACGGGGGCGGCAGGCTCCTCGGTTAGCATGGTGATTCGGGGTGCTACTTCTTTGAGTAGTGATAACCAGCCCTTATTTGTTATTGACGGCGTACCTATTGCTAACACACTCAATAATGTAAGTCAGATAGGAGACGATAACCGTGTAGACTACGGTAACTCTATTGGTGGGATTAATCCTGACGATATAGAAAATGTAACCGTGCTTAAAGGCCCCAGTGCCGCAGCTTTATACGGATCGAGAGCCGGTAATGGAGTGGTTTTGATTACTACCAAAAGTGGAAAGGGATTACAAAAAACTACGGTTAACGTGATTTCGAACACCGTTTTTGAAAAGCCGTATAAGTTCCTGGAATGGCAGACGAAATATGCAAGTGGCATTTTCCCTGCAATACCCGTAGGCATCTCCGGTAATATTTTTACGGATCCCCTGGGTGTTTCAGACCCCCGGTTTAATCCGGATTATGTAATCCTTGATGAATCGGGAGGAGCCGGCGGCCCGCAATTAGACATGGGGTATAATGCCATTCAATGGAACAGCCCACTCGATGAGAATGGTAAGCCGATTGCCATTCCCCTTGTATCCCATCACTAAGAAAAGTATCCGAAAAGCCCCCTTAAAAAGCCCCGGATTAAAAAGAG
>JACFNM010000801.1:698-1003 GCA_019454915.1 Chitinophagaceae bacterium | reverse complement strand
ACCTCCAAAGTCAAATTCTTTTTTAACATTTGCCAATCCCCAGTATGTTGATAGTGTAGGACTTCACCAACACATGAACAAACTGATAGATTATCCTGAAGGTTTTGACTATAATGATTTAAGTAAACTTTTGATGAAATCCAAAAAACCGCAGACAGATTTGGGGCTATCCGGTTTATGGTATTCAAAAGTAAGGTATACTTCGGTAGGTAACGATGGACAGCCGAAAGAACTAACGGGATTAATGATTTATCCATATCTTCCTCTCCATAATTATACGGTCCCGATTGTTTCATTTAATCATG
>JACFNM010000801.1:0-688 GCA_019454915.1 Chitinophagaceae bacterium | reverse complement strand
AACCCGACTCATTTCAACGAAGTAGTGATTGCTGCGGGACTGGCTCTGAAGAATCAATGGTGTGTTATAATGCCTGATTATCAGGGTATGGGAGATGATAAGAGCGAATTCCATCCTTTCTGTAATAAAAATCTGCTCGGGAAAGCAGTTGCCGATTTATGTGCGAAAACAATTGCTTATCTGCAATCAAGTTCCAACAATACAAGATTGAAATGGAACGGGCAATTGTTTTTAATGGGCTTTTCTGAAGGTGCATTTACTACTATGGCCGGATTAAGGGAATTAGAATTAAGAGGTACCAATGTTGATGGTGCTGCATGTATGGACGGACCGTACGATTTGACAGGGACAATGCTTCCGGTAATGTTATCTAACAATCCTTTCCCGTCACCATACTTTCTTCCCTATATGATAATGGGTAGTAATGCCGTGCCTTCTAACGGGAAAAGTTTTGATCCCAATATTGTAATTAATGCTACTTACAGAAGCGAATTGATAAAAGTTATGGACGGTTATCATACAGGTGAAGAAATAACTGCAAAAATGCCTGCATCGAAAATCCTTAAAGAAATTTTCACTCCTGAATTTATCGACTCGCTGAATAATCCCAACAGCAGTCAGTTTAAGATTCTACATGAGAATAACACATGGGTGAACTGGACCCCGAAAACACAAATGTTTATCGCAC
>JACFNM010000199.1 GCA_019454915.1 Chitinophagaceae bacterium | reverse complement strand
TAGATCTGTAATAATATTTAGGGATTATAGAAATATTTCAGGGATCGCTTTCCCTCATCATATTGCAATTAACGTGTATCCCCCAAAAGGAATGGGCGACATAATGTTTGGGTATGGTGGTACCGATTGGTTTGATGAAGCGCAATCGTTACCCGGACAAAAGCCAAAGGAAAAAGCTAATCCTCCCTCTTCTACTGCAGCAAGTACTGTTACAGGCATAACCGTTAATGAACCCATCGATAACAGCATATATAATTTCCCGGAAGATTAGCTCATATTCTCCAATAAAAAGGTGGAATCTACCTGTTTATTAACGCATATCATTTCTCTTATAGTTTTGCATGAACCGCTCTGCACATTCAAAACAATCCATACAATTGCGTATCAATCTCATGGATAATTTCTCCTAAGTGTTCTTCGTTTTCGGGGAACTTGTTTTTATCAATATCTACCACTAATAACGGACCCTCTTTATAGCTGTCTATCCATTTATTATAAAACTCATTCAGTTTCTTCAGATAGTCCAACCGGATATTCTCTTCGTATTCTCTTCCTCTTTTCTGAATTTGGCCAACCAGGGTCGGGACCGAAGCCTTCAGGTAAATCAGTAAATCCGGCGGTTTGATCATCCCTTTTAACGTCTCAAAAAGGCGAAAATAGTTGTCGAAATCCCGCTTGTTCATCAATCCCATCTCATGAAGGTTGGGCGCAAAAATATGGGCGTCCTCATATATGGTTCTATCCTGTATAACAGTCTCATTACCCTGCTGAATTTCGAGCAATTGCCTCAGCCGGTTGTTTAAAAAATATATCTGGAGATTAAAGCTCCACCGGGGCATATCTTCATAAAAATCGTAGAGATAAGGATTGTGGTCAATATCCTCGAATTGGGGAATCCAGCGATAGTGCTTACTCAACAGCTCAGTCAGTGTAGTTTTTCCTGCTCCTATATTTCCCGCTACGGCAATGTATTTAGGTTTCTTCGTTTTAGCCATTATATAAGAATTCAAAATTCGGAATATAGGATATCGGTTAATAGAGGGTTTCCAAGTTAAATAATTTTAACTGTACCAAACCTGTCTATTCTGATTTTATTAAAAATATTTTATGCCGATAGCCTCCCGAACCAGTTGCATGGTTTTTTTTGCGCTTTCCCTGGCTTTATCCGCGCCTTTTTCCAATACTCCCTTCATGAAGTTTTCGTCATCGCGAATCGTCTTTGCCTTTTCCCGGATCGGTGTAATAAACCTGATCATATCCTCTGCCAGGTGTTTCTTCAGCTCGCCATAACGTATGGTACATTGGTTATAATCTGCCTCAAATTTTTGACAGACCTCTTTATCGCTTACCAGGCTCAGCAGTTGAAATATGTTCTCGATATAGTCGGGCTTGGGCGCATTGGGTGTTTTGGGACCTTCGTCCGTTTTAGCCTTCATGACCTTTTTCCGGATAAGCGCATCATCATCAGACAGATAGAGCGTGGCGTTCTGGTTTTCGCTCTTACTCATCTTACCCGTCCCGTCCAGCGATGGCACCTTCACTAAGGCTTCGCCAAAGTTGAAGGCAATCGGTTCGGGAAATATCTCACCATAACGATGGTTAAAGCGGTTCGCAAAATTCCTCGCCATCTCTAAGTGTTGCTCCTGATCCTTACCTACCGGCACATACAGCGCCCGGTGCAGCAAGATATCAGCAGCCATTAAAGTAGGATAGGTAAGCAAAGCGGCATTTACATTCTGCGGCTGCAGCCGGGCTTTATCTTTAAATGTAGTGGTTTTTTCCAGTTCTCCTTTATAAGCCAGCGTATTGAGAAATAAATATAGTTCTGAGGTTTCAGGCACCGCGCTTTGGCAATATAAAGCAGCCTTATCCGGATCCAAACCACAGGCAAGGTATTCAGAAATCACGTCTAACACATTTGCTCTCAGGCTTTTTGTATCGGGGTGTGTGGTGAGCGAATGTAAGTCGGCCACCATAAAGTAACATTCATACTCCTCCTGCATCCGGACATAGTTCTGCAAGGCTCCAAAATAACTGCCAAGGTGGAGAATTCCGGTCGGGCGGATACCGCTCATCACCACCTGTTTCTTCTCATTTTTTTTCATCGCGGCGAAGATACAGAATTTAGATATTGACGATGTTCCTAAAAGAATGCCGAAATTTGTACAAGATTTCTTTCATTATTTAATTCTTATTGACTATGTATACATTTAAAGATGCGACGAAAGAAGACGTTGATAACGTGATGCAAAAAGCATGGTCAGCCTTCGAGTCCTACCGATCCTTTTCCATTAAGCAGAGAGCTGCGTTTATGCATGCTATAGCTAACGAGTTGACGTCCCACGCTTCCGCTCTTATTCCTATAGCCATGGCGGAAACTCATCTTTCTGAAAGCAGACTGCAAAGCGAATTAACGAGAACGGTATTTCAACTCAATAGTTACGCCGATGCCTGTGAGCAGGGTAATTGGCTGGATGTGAGAATAGACAAGGTTATCAGCGATCGTCAACGTCCCAGGCCGGACCTGCGTAAGATGCTGATCCCCCTTGGTCCCGTAATTGTTTTTGGCTCCAGCAACTTTCCTTTTGCTTATTCCACCGCCGGCGGAGACACGGCCTGCGCTCTTGCTGCGGGTTGCCCGGTAATCGTGAAGGCTCATCCTGCACATGCACAGACCTCGGAGGAAGCGGCATCCTGCATTTTAAAAGCAGCTAAGATCTGCCGCATGCCCGAGGGCATATTTACACATGTACACGGCGTATCCTTTGAAGTGGGTAAAGAACTCGTCCTTCATCCCTTGACCAAAGCAGTGGGATTTACGGGGTCTCTTTCGGGTGGCAAAGCGCTGTTCGACCTGGCAACTCAGCGTAAGGACCCGATCCCCGTTTTTGCTGAAATGGGAAGCATTAACCCGGTATATCTTTTACCCGAAAAACTCAGCGAGTCTGCGCTGGATCAGGCAAAAACATACGCCGCTTCCATTAATCTTAGTGTGGGTCAATTTTGTACCAACCCCGGATTGATCATTGGTATTGACGGTCCGGATTTACAAACGTTTATAAAAAATTTAGGCGAAGAAATAAAAAAAGTATCGCCTTCACCGATGCTTCACGCGGGCATTGCGAAATCATTTATTGCCAACCGTTCAAAAGCCCTGGCTCAAAACGATGTGCATACTGTTGCCGTTTCTGATACCCGTCCGGGTGAAAATGAATCCTATCCTACTATCGCCTCGGCCACTGCGCAAGCGTTTATGAACAACCCTGTTTTGCATCAGGAAGTTTTCGGACCCTACTCGCTGGTGATCAAGTGCCGCGATGTAGCGGAAATGAAAAGCGTAGCGGAGAAAATGGAGGGACAGTTGACCAGTACCCTCATTGCCACAGAAAATGATATCCAACAAAACCTGTCCCTGGTGGACAAAATAAAAGACCGGTGCGGAAGAATTATCTTAAACGGAGTGCCCACCGGTGTGGAAGTTTGCCTTAGTATGCAGCATGGAGGGCCTTACCCGGCCACTACCGATTCAAGATTTACTTCTGTGGGAGCAGACGGAATTAAAAGATTTGCCCGACCTGTTTGTTATCAAAACTGGCCGGACAATTTGCTGCCGGATGAACTAAAAGACGGTAATCCCCTGAAAATCTGGAGAACCGTCAATAACCAACTGACAAGGGATTAACGGGAGCGCAATCTGCAAAATAGGAGCGTGAAGTTTGGTTCCGTAAACCGGAAGTCCTGAAAGAACATCCTTAAAGATTAGCCATCGGCCAAAAGCCATCGCAAAATCTGGGGAGGTGACAATTCTTTTGGCACAATGCGGAAAAACGAAATGCATCCGGATTTGATGCTTTCAGGTTTTTATTTTATATATTGTGAATGGCCGTTCAGACGAGTGTAGTAAAAATCATTTAACATTTAATTCCTATTAACATGCTAAACAGGAGACTTTCTATTTTAACTGCATCATTGTTCCTTTTTTTGATGATTTGTCAGTCGCCGGTGAAATCTCAAAATCATCAACTGGTAAAATTATGGGAGACCGACACGCTTCTCAAAGTGCCTGAATCAGTTCGTTTTGACCCGGCGCGCAAAATCTTATATACTGCGAATATTGACGGGCAGCCATGGGAAAAAGACGGGCAGGGCTCTATCGGAAAAGTGGGTTTAGACGGGAAAATAATAGTCTCTGAATGGGTTACCGGTCTTAATGCTCCCAAAGGCATGGGAATCCACGCCGGCAGACTATACGTGGCAGACGTGGATGAGGTAGTCGTTATTGATTTGACTAAGGGACAAGTCGCACAACGTCTGCCCATTGAAGGGGCCGAGGGATTGAATGATCTTACCATAGATAAAAAGGGAGTGATTTATGTTTCTGATTCCAAAACCAAGAAAATTCACCGTATCAAAAAAGGCAAAGTAGGTGTAGCAGTGGACAACGTGCAGGGTCCAAATGGTGTGCTTATGGTAGGCGCGGACCTTTATCTGACCAATTCGGGAGGATTATACAAACTCGAAAAAACGGGGAGCCTTACTAAAATAGCTGACGGTATGGAAGGGGGTACGGATGGTATTGAATATGTTGGGAATGGAGACTTCCTCGTATCCTGCTGGGCGGGAACTATCTGGTACGTTTCTGCTAATGGTAATAAGGAGCTATTGTTAGATACAAGGGAACAAAAAATAAATGCCGCTGATATCGGCTACGACCCGATAAATAAAATTGTATACGTTCCCACTTTTTGGAAAAACAGTGTAGCCGCATACCGCTTACAATAACCGCATCACCGTAATTTGATTTTCCTTTGAACCAACTGCCCCAAAAGTAAAGCCCCCGGAGCAAAACCGGGGGCTTTACTTTTATTCTATCAGGGTACCAACTATTTCACTTCTTCAAATTCGGCGTCCGTTACATTATCCGCACCTGCATTTGCCCCTTCATGCGTTTGCTGCTGAGCTGTATCACCGGTTCCACCGGTTGCCCCGCCCTGCTGGGCTTTGTAAATTTCTTCAGACGCAGCAGTCCATGCAGTATTCAAGGCTGTTGTAGCCGTGTCAATAGATACCACATCCTGTTGTTTATGGGCTTCTTTGAGTTTATTCAGAGCCTCTTCAATTGGTGATTTCTTGTCTGCCGGAATTTTATCACCAAAGTCTTTCAATTGCTTTTCTGTTTGGAAAATCAAACTATCTGCCTGATTAATCTTATCCACTTTTTCACGGGCCTCTTTATCAGCCGATTCATTGGCTTTGGCCTCAGCCTTCATTTTTTCTACTTCTTCTTTACTGAGTCCGCTACCGGCTTCTATACGGATCTTCTGCTCCTTACCGGTTCCCTTATCTTTTGCGGTCACATTTAAAATACCATTGGCATCAATATCAAAGATTACTTCAATTTGCGGAACGCCACGGGGAGCAGGAGGAATACCGTCCAGATTGAACATACCCAGACTCTTATTTTGAGAAGCCATGGGTCTTTCTCCCTGCAACACATGGATCTGAACACCGGGCTGATTATCTGATGCCGTAGAGAATGTCTCTGACTTCTTTGTAGGTATAGTGGTATTGGAATCAATCAATCTCGTCATCACCCCGCCCATCGTTTCAATACCCAGAGACAACGGCGTTACATCCAATAAGAGTACATCTTTTACTTCACCCGTCAGCACGGCGCCCTGTATAGCAGCACCTACTGCCACAACTTCATCGGGGTTCACCCCCTTATTGGGTTTTTTATTAAAGAATTTTTCTACTATCTCCTGTACTTTCGGAATACGGGTGCTTCCTCCCACCAGTATTACTTCATCAATCTGCGATGCACTAAGTCCTGCGTCCTTCAGTGCCTGTTCACAGGGCTTCAGACATCTTTCAAAGAGACTATCTGACAGTTGCTCAAACTTGGCCCTCGTCAACTTCTTCACAAGGTGTTTGGGAACGCCGTCCACCGCCGTTACATAAGGTAAATTGATTTCCGTTTCACTGGAAGAAGACAGTTCCACCTTCGCTTTTTCAGATGCTTCTTTCAGCCGCTGCAGTGCCATAGGATCTCTTCTCAGGTCAATATTTTCGTCTTTCTTAAATTCCTCAGCCAGCCAGTCAATGATTACTTTGTCAAAATCATCACCGCCTAAGTGAGTGTCTCCATTAGTAGATTTTACTTCAAACACGCCATCGCCCAACTCCAAAATAGACACATCAAAGGTTCCACCGCCCAGGTCAAATACCGCTATCTTCTCGTCTTTGTGCTTTTTATCCAACCCATAAGCCAAAGCGGCAGCCGTAGGCTCGTTCACAATACGCCGTACGGTTAAACCGGCAATCTCGCCGGCTTCTTTGGTA
The DNA here is from genome assembly GCA_019454915.1 of Chitinophagaceae bacterium. Taxonomy (GTDB): domain Bacteria; phylum Bacteroidota; class Bacteroidia; order Chitinophagales; family Chitinophagaceae; genus Agriterribacter. Next base: position 1,389 of record JACFNM010000199.1, on the reverse strand, counting down.
GCCTGACGTTGGGCATCATTAAAATAAGCCGGAACGGTAATCACAGCTTCAGTTACTTCCTGTCCCAGGTAATCCTCTGCTGTCTTCTTCATCTTTTGTAGAGTCATAGCGGAAATTTCCTGTGGCGTATATAATCTGCCATCAATGTCAATACGAACCGTATTATTGTCACCTTTTACTACCTTATAGCTCCAGTGTTTGATTTCTTCTCCCACCTCGTCAAAACGTCTTCCCATGAAACGCTTTACTGACATAATGGTATTTACCGGATTTGTAATTGCCTGCCTTTTCGCCGGGTCACCCACCTTACGTTCTCCGTTTTTCATAAATGCAACCACAGAAGGTGTTGTACGACGGCCTTCATCATTTGCAATAACCACCGGTTCGTTGCCCTCCAAAACGGCAACGCAACTATTCGTTGTACCCAGGTCTATTCCAATTATTTTTCCCATAATATATATTTCCTTTTTAGGTTATAATTTATATCCTATCTGTCAAGCACTATGCCATCAGGTGAAAAGGTGCAAAAATGGCAGTTTAGAACAATATTCTTCCGTCGCCTAAGCAGAATCGATTCCCTGATTATTGGAAATCAAGGTCGCGGTAAGGGACAAAAAGAAGTTTAGCCTGTCGCAGCTTTACTTAACTTTAGGCCTATTACCGATTATGAGATTGCCGCTATTGAAATCCCCCATTTTGGTTTATATTCTGGCGCTAAGTCTGCTCCTGATATCCTGTTCCAGGACGATTATACCGGAAAGACCGGATTTGGGCAGAAGCTATTTTCGCATGGATACCCTGCCGCTCAGTGAAATTGATATTCCTCTGCGGATTAACCTAAAGCCTTACTATGAGTTGGTTAATAAGAACGTTCAAATCATTTACCAATCTCCGGGGTGGCCCAACGAATTTGAGGTGGACAATTGTGACACCCGTTATATGTATCGCTTCAAGAGAGGCCCTTTTAGTATCAGTTCGCATGGGAGAACGGTTAATATGAATTTTATAGGCAGCTATATCATTGCCGGCTCTCAAAGGATTTGTTCGGGTACGGGCAGTAATCGCGTGCCCCTGACCCCCTGGACGCCAACCTGTACCTGTGGAATCAACGAACCGGAACCGAGGGTATACGTGGGTTACAAAGCCGACATTGATTTATTGAAGGACTATAGACTGTTCATTAAGTTAGATCGCCAGGAGCCCATACCGATCGATAAATGCACGGTTTGCTTTTGGGGGCATGATATTACGCCTACCGTATTGGATCAGCTAAAAGTTCAGTTAGACGAAGCAGGAAGGGAAGTCAGGGACTCACTCAGCCAGCTCAGCCTCCGCCCTCAATTTCAACAGTTGTGGGACAAACTCAATACCAGCATCCCCATCGAAGAC
>JACFNM010000800.1 GCA_019454915.1 Chitinophagaceae bacterium | reverse complement strand
CGGAAGAGATTCGCGGCGAGATTGAATTCCGTAACGTCACTTTTGCATATGAAGGACAGGAACCGGTTCTGGAAAATATTAATATGCGGATTAAGCCTGGTCAAACCGTGGCAATTGTAGGGCAAACTGGAGCAGGTAAAACTTCATTGGTGAAGCTGATTAACCGTACCTATGATGTCACGGCAGGTTCTGTTCTGGTTGATGACGTTGATGTCAGAGATTGGAATCTTGAGGCGCTAAGACGGCAGATATCGATTATTGAGCAAGACGTTTTTCTGTTTTCGAGGTCTGTCACAGAGAACATTGCGTTTGGAAAACCGGACGCAACTCAAGAAGAAGTCGAGGCAGCCTCAATATCAGCTCAGGCAAATGATTTTATTCTTTCCTTTGATGAGGGTTACAAAACCGTAGTGGGAGAGCGAGGGGTAACTCTTTCTGGGGGACAGCGTCAGCGGCTGGCTCTTGCCAGGGCCTTTCTAACCGACCCTCGGGTATTAATCTTAGATGACTCGACTAGCGCCATTGATAGCGCGACAGAAGATCGCATTCAACGCGCCATTTTTACTGCAGCAAAGGGACGGACAACTTTTATTATCACCCACCGGTTAAGCCAGATCCGCTGGGCAGATTTAATTATTGTTTTTCGTCATGGAAAGATCGCCGCGATTGGCACTCATGAAGATTTACTTCAGTCATCCGAATCATATAGCCGAATTTTTAACACCTAAAGGTAAAATATGGGTTTTTACTCCAGCTTAACCGCAGAAAAATATGACCGTCAGTATTCAGATAGCGAGCTGATTAAGAGGATGACCTCTTACTTCAAATCGCAAATCCTGAATATTGCTGGAATTGTGGTGACGGTATTAGTTATTTCCGGTACGGGGGCTTTGCAACCATGGATCGTGTCAAAAAGCGCCGATTTAATGCAAGCTACACCTACTATTTTACAAATTACTACGATTACTGGGGCAGTATTCCTGATTGGAACAACCGGTTGGCTGG
>JACFNM010000198.1 GCA_019454915.1 Chitinophagaceae bacterium | reverse complement strand
CAGGTCGTTCGTTTCCGTTCCGATATAGGAAATCTGCCCTACTTTATTACTATAGGGAACCGGCACTCTTCTTACCTGTTCGAGTCCGTCAGCATTACGGAAAGTTAAATCCCCTTTGACCCTGAAAACATCGTTGAAGAAAGAGGAGGTGAAAGAGGTGGTATTCCGTAATAATCGTTTCTTAGTCGTAATTCCATTTTTACCATACCACAAATCTCCGGCACTGAAGGCAGCACCCATGGTTAGCGTACCATCAGGATTGAACATGGGAATCATGGGGTTGGAGTCTCCTTCCAATCCGTACCAAACGCTGCCGTCGCCCACCCGGTGGGGGTAGAAATAGTTCATCTGTGAGAGTTCTGTATTGTTGTCAACCACCAGCCAATCGAAGATTTTTGCAAATCCTTTGGCACGGAGATTATACATTGAGTAATCGTCACTGTTATACCGGTATAGCCCATCCTGTGTGTAATACCGGCCCGAAATGATAAAGCCGTTCTTATCCGTTGCTCCCTGAACGGAAAGGTTGTGCTCATTGCCCCAAGCCTGGTTTTTAAACAGGATGTTGTACCAGTCTGTATTGGCATAGTACAGGTAATTCCCATTTGCATCTACTTCCACCTCCGGTTTTCCGGAGCCGGGTCGCCTGTTTGCCATTTCATCGTACCAGTCTTGTTTAAACGTATAAGACCTGTGGAAGGCTGTGGGTAAACGGGAGTAGTCATAGTATGAAGAATATGCTTCCAGGAACATCTTCGTGTATAGATAACCATCCGTTACCATATCCGGTAATACGGTAGCAGATTTTGAGATGAGATTTCCGGTATAGTTGACGGATGTCTTTCCTTTTTTAGGATCTTTTGTTGTGATCAATACCACACCGAAAGAACCCCTGGCTCCGTAGATGGCAGCCGAAGCGGCATCTTTCAACACAGATACGCTTTCGATGTCATCCGGATTCAGCATCGCCGGGTCTCCTTCCACGCCATCTATCAGGATTAAAGCGCTACCACCCTGACCGATAGAACCCATTCCACGAATTTCGTAGGACGCGCTTCGCGTAGGTTTACCATCGGCAAGATTGATGTTCAGATTGGGGATGGCGCCCTGGAGTCCCTGGGTAACATTTGGCATAGGTCTGTTTTCAAACACTTCACTTCCTACCTGATCCACTGCGCCGGTTAGGTTGGCTTTCTTTTGTTTACCATAGCCAACCACCACCACTTCGCTCAATTGTTCGTTGGCAATGGCTAATACTACATTTACCGGAGATAGTGAATTAATGGTTATTTCTTTTGAAACATGTCCAACAGAACTGAATACCAGCGTTTCGCCCACCTGTGCCTGGATTTCAAACACTCCATCATCGTTTGTGACGGCGGCGGTGTTTTTCCCCTTCAAAGTTACACTTACTCCTGAAAGGGCATTTCCGTTACCATCCACTACTTTACCGCGGATGGTGTTTTGCTGAAATGCGGTGCTGTTGAGTCTTCCCGTAATTTTTTCGGATGCGGCTAATTTCAGCCGCCAGTCAGTCGTTTCGGCAAAGGCCATAGCCTGTGTTTGAATGCCGGATGCAACGAGAAACAGGAACAGGGATTTTGGGAGGTCCATCCCTTTTTTTAAGCATATCCGTTTCTTCGTCTGCTGAATGAAAGTTGATTTTCTTGTCACGTCTGTTACGTTTTAGTGGTTAATATTATAAGTGGTCACATAATTTAATTAGCGACTATGTGAGACTAATCCGCAATTTACATACTTAAATCCCAATTGAAAAAGGATGTTCCATTTTTTTTTGAGTGAGGACAATATTACCCGAAAAGATAACGAACAGGCTTTCCTCCGGGCAAACATTAATCCAAATCTGATGGCAGGCTGCAAAGCAACCGGGTGAGGCGAATGTCCGAATGATACATCGCTGCCCCCCCTCTGGCTAAAGTCGCCGGAAGTATCTTCATTAGCGTCAATGCACTTTGGAGTGACATTGCAGATTACTGAAAAACCTTCAGTTAACCCGAAACCTTATGATTAATTTTGAAAAGGACACATCTTTCTTTAATTTGAATTTATTATGATGAAAAGAAGAAAATTTTTACAGTACTCACTTTCCGGAGTAGCCGCTGCCAATATGCCTTTTATGATGTCTGCATCCGTCTTGGGCGCTAATGATCGTTTGAGGATAGGCGTCATTGGCGTTGGAGGAATGGGGCAAAACCATGTGCAGGAATACAATGCATTGCACAATGTGGAAGTAGCAGCGATATGTGACGTGGATGAAAACCGCATTTCCGAAGTGGTGCAGAAACATTTTGTTGGGAAAGGGTTGAAAAAACCAAGAACTTATGTTGACCTGCGGAAGTTGTTGGAGGATAAGGATATTGATGCAGTATCTATTGTTACGCCGAATCACTGGCATGCCTTGGCTGCCGTTTGGGCAATGCAGGCAGGGAAACACGTGTCGGTGGAGAAACCCTGTTGCTATAATATTTTTGAAGGCTTAAAATTGTTGGAAGCGGCTAATAAGTATAATGTCATCGTTCAGGACGGAGCGGAGCAACGAAGTAATCCCTGTGCTATTTCGGCAGCACAGTTCTTACACGACGGACATTTGGGCGAAGTGTATATGGCGAAAGGGGTCTGTTTTAAAAGAAGAGATACGATTGGTGTTTACCCTGATGGACCCTTAGCGCCGGGCATGACCCATCCGATAGGGAATTTTACGAAGGAGTACCTTTCGAAAGTAAATTATGATTTATGGTTGGGCCCGGCGCCCAAACGGAATTTTAACCCCAACAGATTTCACTATAACTGGCATTGGAACTGGGACTACGGAAATGGGGATATGGGAAATCAGGGTGTACATGAAATGGACGTTGCCAGATGGGGGTTAGGCGTTGAACTGCCTACCAGAATATCTGCCGTGGGCGGGCACTTTATGTTTACAGATGATCAGCAAACCCCGAATGATCTGATAGGGATATTTGAATTTCCTAATCCGGACGGGGGAGGCGATAAGAAAAAGATATTGCAGTTTGAAGTGCGGCACTGGTATAGTAATGAGGATGTACAATTAAGCGACAAACAATCCGATTCCACGGGTTATATGCGCAGCTCTAAAAACAATATCGGTAATTTATTCTTTGGTTCGAAAGGGTATATGGTGAAGAATGTGGATGAGTGGAAAACATTTATGGGAACGGATGGCGAGCCGGGCATGACGGGCAGAGGTCTGGGTAACCATTATCAGAGTTTTGTGGATGCCATCAGAGCCAACGATCTATCTAAGCTGAAAGGCAAAATCAAAGACGGTGTTTATTCCTGTATTGTCATGCATTTGGGTAACATCTCTTACCGGTTGGGTAGGAGTCTTGAATTTGATCCTGCGAAGATGAGATTCGTCAACGATAAAGAGGCCGATGCGATGATGTCCAGAGAACAATATCGTGCACCTTTTGTATTTCCGGATAAGGTGTAGGTTTTAACGGAAAGAGAAGTGGAATGATAGTCAGGCGGGTTCTATACTTTGTTATCGCAACAAACCCTTTAATACCGGATAATTTGTGTTAGAGATTGTACCCGGTGGAGGGCATATAATACATTATGTAACGAACTTTACTAATACAGTGAGGACAATGGCGCAACAGCACAGTGTCCCAGCTAAGCATAGGGCTATGAGGGAGACGTTGCGGCGAATGATGGTTTAAGAGACGGCGAAATGCAACTGCGGAACAATTACAAAACCGGAGATTTATTGGAAAGGGTGAAGGCATACACTGGGAAGATCTGGATAAAGATATTTCTGTAAAATCATTGCTTGAATAAAACGACAAACTCAGTCAACACGATCCTTAAGACGGTTAAATTTTCTTCCCGGCTGAGCCTCCCATTTTGGCGCCAGCAGAGTTTTTTCTTTTCCTGGACTGTTTTATCCGGTACTAAATCAGGTTGCTTCCTGTACCCAGCGACTGGGCCACATCAGGGGCAGAACGTCCTGATTCAATCATTTTATGTTGGCACGAATAAAGTTCTTGATTTTTTCAAAAGAGTCAAGCAGGTTAATTCCGGTCCACCCGTGCCCTTCTTCAGGATACAGTACCAGTTGGTGCGTAACATGCTTCTCCTCCAGTTTGTTGTTTAGTATGGCAGCCTGCGAGGGGGGTACCAGTTCATCCTTGCCTCCCTGCAAAATAATGGTGGGCGGCGAGTCTTTCGTAACAAAATTGACCGGGCTGGATTGAATAAATATTTCCTGATGTTGGCTATATGTTTTACCGGTGGCGTTAAAGAGGATAAGCGCCTGTACTAAACCGATATTAGAGAGAGCAGCAAGATCCGTTGGTCCAAAAAAATCAACAATGGCTTTTACGTTTTTCCCCGGATCATTCTTGTATCCGTGCAATAAAGCCAGGTGTCCACCCGCACTAAAACCAATTAATATCAGATCATCTGAAATATGAAATTCGCCTGTATTCCGGAGAATAGTTTCGATGGCGGACTTGACGTCATTTTCTTGTGTGGGGAAAACATTGGTTACCCCGTCTTTTGCAAGCCGGTAGTTGATATTTACAACTGCATATCCGGGAAATATATCCTGTATTCCCTTAACGGAAGATGTCAGTTCATTTTTATCTCCGCCCGACCAGCCACCACCGTGTATCAGCACAATCGTAGGAGAATGCCCGTCTCTGCCGGAAGGTAAATAGATATCCATTTTCTGGAGCGGATCGGTTCCGTAAGCGGTGTCCAGGATGACGGCAGCAGGGAGCGGGACAGCATTTTCCAGATCATTGTCCTTTTTGCAGGATAGCAGAAACGACATCAGCGATAACAGCAATGGGAGATAATACCTGTATTTCATACCAGCTTTTTTTATCAACTTCCAGATATGCCGTAAAAATATACTTTACATCTAATTTATGCGAACATATACCCACAACAGGTATTTTTTCACATTAAAATAACGGAACCCATCTCGACTGAAACGTAGATTGAAAAGGCATATATTTATATCAGGTATCGCCAACAGATAGTTTCTTTTATTTAAACCAATTGTATATGCCTGCACCAAAAAAGAACTGATAATAAGGCGTCCGGTAACACTCTCGCTGGCAGGTCTTGTCGCATTGATGTTGTGCATAGCCAGACCTGTTGCCCAGGCATTACTTTTCTTCACTGCCAAGTCTATAATTTGTATATTAGGCTACGAATTAATAACATACATGTAAAGAACGGATACAAAGGACGACATCCACAACGCCCGGGCTAAGCTTGGAGCTATATGAGGGGATGGCGCGGCGAAGGAAACTGGTTTGATAATCCACAGACAAATGTAACAGACAATTAGTTTTTTAAAAGGTTTCAGGATAAATCACAAGTAGCATAGTTTCACTTAATTGCCTAATTTGGATAATAATATTCCGAAGGGAAAAAATGCGTTTAAATAGTCATTACATTAAATCTGATCATTTTCTCTTTATAACAAACCGATTTTATGAGAAAGACTTTAAAATTTGCAGGAGTTGTCTTCTTCATTGCTTTATGGATTCAGAGCTGTAATTCTTCTCAGCAATCATCAGGAAAAGCGGAAGAAATCACATTTGATTATTTGAAGAAGAATTTTTCAAATCCGGGCAGGGAATACGGCAGTGCACCTCTCTGGGTCTGGCACACAAAAATTACTAAAGAAATTATAGACTCGATGATGCTTGAGTTTAAGCAGAATGCATTCGGAGGAGTATTTGTCCATCCGCGGCCGGGCGTGATTACGGAATATCTTTCGCCGGAATGGCTGGACCTTTTTAAATATACCGTACAAAAAGGTAAAGAGCTGGAACTGAACGTGTGGATTTATGATGAGAACTCTTATCCGTCGGGCTTTGCGGGTGGGCTGGTGCCCTATGAAATGGAGGAGTCTCATAATCAGGGACAGATGCTGCACCTGGGAAAAGCAGAAACCCTGCCGGAAAAAATGGACAGCGTTTTAATCGTGCTGAAACAGGAGGGAGAACAGTATAGAAATATTACGGAAAAATGGGAAGCCGAGCGGGGACAAAGAGGAAACTATCTGCTATTTAAAAAACAATATTATCAGAAAGGTGCGGCAACGGTTGGTCCGCCTGAATTTCCTTATGTGGATCTGACGGTAAAGGGTGTTGCTGAAAAGTTCCTGGACATAACGATGACAAAGGGATACGAAACCGTTGCAGGAGAAGATTTTGGTAAATGGGTGCCGGGAATATTTTCGGATGAAGCGCATATTGGTCCGCAGGGCGGTGGTAATATCCGCTGGACACCGGATTTGTTTGACAGTTTTCAAAAAACATGGAATTATGATCTCCGGGAGCACCTGCCTTCTTTATTTGAAGAAGTGGGTGACTGGAAAAAAGTAAGGCATAATTACTGGCAGACAATCTTACAGTTGTTCATAGACGGATGGTGCAAACCGATGCACACTTATACAGAAAAACATAATCTGAAGTGGACGGGACATTACTGGGAACACGAATGGCCGCGCCCGAACTTGGGTCCGGATAATATGGCTATTTACGCATGGCACCAGCAACCAGGGATTGATATGTTATTTAACCAGTTTGATGAGGTAAGCCCTCATGCACAATTCGGAAATATCCGTTCCGTAAAGGAATTGTCCAGCGTAGCTAATCAGTTAAACAAAGAAAGAACACTGAGCGAAACCTACGGTGGTGGTGGCTGGGAACTTACTTTTAAGGATTTAAAAAGATTAGGCGACTGGCAGGCGGTGCTCGGAATCAATTTTCTGAATCAGCATCTTTCTATGATGACGCTTACCGGTGCACGCAAGTACGACTATCCGCAGAGTTTTTCCTATCATACGCCGTGGTGGCCGTATTATAAGAGTCTGAACGAATACTTTACCAGAGTGAATTTTATACTGTCACATGGTAAACAAGTGAACTCAATTTTAATCCTGGAACCAACCACCTCCGCATGGATGTATTCACGCCCCGGTGAAGCGATGAAAGAGCTAACGGATATCGGAAACGAATTTCAACAGTTTGTTACCCGATTGGAAAAATCTCAGGTAGAATATGATTTGGGTTCTGAAAATATTATTCGCGATCATGGTAGCACTAAGGGAGCTGAGTTTATTGTCGGGGACAGAAGCTATGGAATGGTTGTAATTCCGCCGGGCATGGAAAGTATAGACGGTAAAACACTGCAATTGCTGAAGACATATGCAGATGCAGGTGGTAAGGTGATTTTATTCAGCGACCTGAAAAGAGCAGATGGTGCGGAAGCGAATGACTGGGGAAAGTTGAATCAGCCCGGTGATAATATAATCAGGGTATCGGCTTTAGAACCGTCCGTCATACAGCAATATTTTAGCGACAATAATTTTCAAATTACGGCAGCGGATACTGATAGTATCGGCGGCGATTTATATCATCATCGCCGGATAACCCGGGACGGTCAGGTTTTGTTCCTTTCTAATGCCAGTATGGTTGCGCCATCGAAGGGGAAAGTCCGCATGGCAGGAAAAGACGTTGTATTAATGGATCCTGCATCCGGAGCCATTCTTAATTATCCTGAACACGCAGAATCCGGAATGGCAGCATTTGATTTTGATATCCCGCCTGCCGGTAGTATGATGTTTTTTATATCGAATGAAGAAACAGAAGGATTACCGGCTTATGAGAACTCCGAAAGAAAAACGGCGATAGCGGGTTCGGAAGTGAAGGCGAATCGCCCGGCTGAA